>CAZXVA010000019.1:0-27432 GCA_964644305.1 uncultured Oscillospiraceae bacterium | reverse complement strand
CGCGGCATGGGCAAGTGCTGCGTCTCCGGCTGCGGCGAGATCAAGATGGACGAGGCCAACAAGAAGTTCGAGCTTGGCGGCAAGGTCTTCCACGAGGGTGACTACATCTCCATCGACGGCTCCACCGGCAAGATTTACGACGGCATCATCCCCACTGTCGACGCCACCATCGCGGGCGAGTTCGGCCGCATCATGGCTTGGGCCGACAAGTACCGCCGTCTCCAGGTCCGCACCAATGCCGACACCCCGCACGACGCGCAGAAGGCGCGCGAGCTGGGCGCACAGGGCATCGGCCTGACCCGTACCGAGCACATGTTCTTCAACAGCGACCGTATCGCCGCTTTCCGCGAAATGATCTGCTCCGACACCAAGGAAGAGCGCGTTGCCGCGCTTGCAAAGCTTGAGCCGATGCAGCAGAGCGACTTCGAGGGCATCTACGAGGCCATGGCGGGCTACCCCGTCACCATCCGCTTCCTCGATCCTCCTCTCCACGAGTTCGTTCCCACCGACGAGGCCGACATTGAGGCTCTCGCCAAGGCTCAGGGCAAGAGCGTTGAGGCCATCAAGAACATCATCGCCTCCCTGCACGAGTTCAACCCCATGATGGGTCACCGCGGCTGCCGTCTGGCTGTCACCTTCCCGGAGATCGCCCAGATGCAGACCCGTGCCGTCATCAAGGCCGCTCTCGCCGTTCAGGCGCGTCACCCCGAGTGGACCATGGTTCCCGAAATCATGATTCCTCTGGTTGGCGAAGTCAAGGAGCTCAAGTACGTCAAGGACGTTGTCACCGCCGAGGCCGACAAGCTCATCGCCGAGGCCGGCTCCGACATGAAGTACCTTGTCGGCACCATGATCGAGATTCCTCGCGCCGCACTCACCGCCGACCAGGTTGCAACCGAGGCCGAGTTCTTCTCCTTCGGCACCAATGACCTGACCCAGATGACCTTCGGCTTCAGCCGTGACGACGCCGGCAAGTTCCTCGGCGCGTACTACGACACCAAGATTTACGAGAGCGATCCGTTTGCCCGTCTCGACCAGACCGGCGTTGGCAAGCTCGTCGAGATGGCGGCCAAGCTCGGCCGTGCCACTCGTCCCGAGCTCCACCTCGGCATCTGCGGCGAGCACGGCGGCGACCCCAGCTCCGTCGAGTTCTGCCACAAGGTTGGTCTGGACTACGTGTCCTGCAGCCCGTTCCGCGTTCCCATCGCCCGCCTTGCCGCCGCTCAGGCCGCAATCAAGGAAGGCTGATAATCCGCAATTTCCATACGCTATGCAGGGTTTCCCTGCATAGCGTTTTTCAAAAAAACCTAAAATTATATTTCAGGAGGGACAGCATTGATGAAATCCAAGGTATATTTCTCCCGCGAGATTACGGCGGAAAAGGTCGTTGAGCTTTATGAGAAGCTCGGCGTCACCTTGCCCGGCAAGGTCGCCGTCAAGGTGCACTCCGGCGAGGACGGCAACCAAAACTTCTTGAGACCGGACTTCTGGAAACCCATGGTCGAGAAGGTCGGCGGCACGATAGTCGAGTGCAACACCGCCTATGACGGCATGCGCGACACCACCGAAAAGCACGTCAAGCTCATGGAAAAGCACGGCTGGAGCCGCTATTTCGACGTTGACATTCTCGACGGCGAAGGCCCGGACACCGAGCTTGAAATCCCCGACGGCAAGCAAATCAAGGTCAATTATGTCGGCAAGGACATCGCCAATTATGACTCCATGCTCGTCCTCTCCCACTTCAAGGGTCATCCCAGCGGCGGGTACGGCGGCGCGCTCAAGCAGCTTTCCATCGGCTGCGCGTCGAGCTATGGCAAAAAGTTCATTCACGGCGGCGGCACGGTCGAAAACTACTGGCATCAGGATCACAATTCCTTTCTCGCCGCCATGGCGGACGCGGCCAGCTCCGTGGTCAACTATTTCCAAGGAAATATCGCGTACATAAACGTGATGAAGAACATGTCCGTCGACTGCGACTGCTGCGCCGTGGCGGAAGACCCCTGCATTGCCGACATCGGCATTCTCGCCTCGCTTGACCCCGTGGCCGTGGATCAGGCCTGCGTCGACCTTGTTTACGCCTGTGACGACCCCGGCAAGGCGCATCTCATCGAGCGCATCGAGAGCCGCAACGGCGCTTACACCATCGAGGTTGCCGCCGGGCACGGCATCGGCAGCCGCGAATATGAGCTGATTGAGCTTTGAGGCGCGCAACAAGATGAAGCTTGTAATTGGCAACGACCACGTTGCCGTTGAAATGAAACGCGAGATAAAAAAGCACCTCGAGGCGCAGGGTGTCGAGGTCATCGACATCGGCACGAATGATACCGGCAGCTTCAATTATCCCATCAGCGGCTATAAGGCGGCCAAGCTCGTCGCCTCCGGTGAGGTTGACGGCGGCGTGCTAATCTGCGGCACGGGCGTGGGCATTTCGCTCGCGGCCAACAAGGTCGAGGGTATCCGCGCCTGCGTGTGCAGCGAGCCGTTCACCGCGCGCATGTCCAAAGAGCACAACAACGCCAACATCATCGCCTTCGGCGCGCGCGTCGTCGGCGTGGAGCTGGCGAAAATGATAGTGGACGAGTGGCTCCACGCCGAATTCCAAGGCGGCCGCCACCAAACCCGCGTGGACATGATAACCGAAATCGAACAAACCGGCAGATTAGCTGCTGCGGAGGAATGAAGTTGAATAAACGCAAAAAGACAGGTGTGTACGTTCACACCTGTCTTTTGTTATATGCTTTTCACTTGTTTTTCACGACTGCGCGAGATTCGCGAGATAGCCGATGATGTTGTGGTTTATTCCGCCGGTGAGGGCGTTGTTGTAATTGCAGATGAATGTCCCGGCGATCAAAATCATCATGGCCTCGGCCTCCTGCTTGCCCACCACATCGCCGTATATCGCGACAAGGCACTGTTCCATCGTTTCGCGCCATTCGCGGAATTCGTCCTTGACGAGCGCGGCGATGTCGGCATTATAGTGCGTGAGGACGTAGGTCTGCGTCGTGGCGTTCGGCCGTTGCTCGCCCGCCTTGCCGTTGGCGACGTAGGACATGAATGCGTTCATATACGCAAGGTTGCTCTCATAATCGCGGCGGTCATGCTCGGCAAACCACGCCTTGCACTTTTCCGTCATGAAATCCTTGGTGTAGCGCACATAGCTGATCACCAGGTCGTCGCGGCTGTCAAAATAATTGAGAAGCTTGGCGTGAGACATGCCTGCCTCTGCCGCAATATCGCGCAGAGACACCTTTGCCATCGGCTTTTTCTCCATGCAGCGTTGAAACGCCATCAGAATATCCCGGCGCATCGCTTCCTTATCGACTATCAAGGGCATTTCGCTCACCTCAAGGATGAAGTATAGCAGGAAATCAGCCCATGCGCAAGCCCACAATCAGCATTTTCGCGCCCATCGCCGTGACCAAGACGGCGCTCGCCTTGAGCATATATTTGTTCCATTTTCGCGGGATGAACGCGCCGAGCGCCGCAAAGGCCGCGAGCAGCGGCACAGTGCCGAGCGCAAAGGCCAGCATGCTCGCCGCGCCGCACTCCCAGCCCCCGCCGGACACGGCGTGCAGCCACATCGCGTACAGCGACCCGCAGGGCATCAGCCCCGTGAGCGCGCCGACGATGAGCGGGCGCTTGGCAAAGCGCCGCCGCGCGCCCGACGGCAGACGGCACGGCGCGGGCGCGCGCATCAGCGCGCGCAGCCCCGGCACAACTCCCCACATATCAAGCCCCATGAGCGCGACGAGAAGCCCCACCATGGTGAAAACCATGGATTTGACGCTCGGCGAATACTCAATGACCGCGCCGAGCGCGCCGAAAAGCGCGCCCATGAGCGTGTACGCCGCGACGCGCCCGGCGTTATATAAAAGCGCGGCCTTGGCCGGGGCTTTTTCGCCCGTGCAGACGCCGAGGGCGATTCCGCCGCACATGCCGACGCAGTGCGGGCTTTGAAAAAGCCCCGCGAGAAACACAGCCCACAGCGGCGCGCCGTCGCCGATATCAAGTGCGCCGCCGCCGAAAATGAGCAAGCGCCACGTCAAAAGCGCCGCCGCCGCGAGACACAGCGCGTCCGCGATGAGAGCGCCGCCGCGCCGCGCGCCCGGCTCAAAGCCGGCCTCGCAAAGCCGCGCGGCAAGCGCATCCGGCGTGATTATCGCGCTGTCATATTCAATATGCACCGCGCTTTTGACATAGCTTGCCCGCGCAGAAACGACGCCGCGCGTGTGCAAAAGCAGCGCCTCCACCTCGCCCACGCAGCTGCGGCAAATCATGCCGCGAATTTTCAGTTCAAGTGTTTCTGTTTTCATATTTATTAAGTCTCAAAGAATTGAGCAGCACCGCGTTCGACGACAGCGACATTGCCGCCGCCGCAATTGACGGGTTGAGCACCCCGCATGCCGCGACGGGGATGCACACCGCGTTATACAGCGCCGCCCACACAAAGCCCTGACGCACCGTGCGTATCGAGGCGCGCGACAGGCGCAGAGCCAGCGGCACCTTGCGCACGTCGCCGCCCGGAAGCACGATGTGCGCGCACTCAATGGCGACGTCCGTGCCCGTGCCCATGGCGACGGCGAGGTCGGCCTCGGCCATGGCGGGCGCGTCGTTTATCCCGTCGCCCACCATGGCGACGGTTTTCCCTTCGCCCTTCAGGCGCGCCACGGCGGCGGCCTTATCGCCGGGGTGCACACGGGCGAGGACGGCGTCAATGCCGCACTGCTCGGCCACGGCGCGCGCCGCGCCCTCATTGTCGCCCGTGAGGAGATACACCTCGATGCCGAGTTGTTTCAGCTCTTCAACAGCCTCTCTCGCGCCGGTTTTGACCCTGTCGGCGGCGTACAGCGCGCCGATGAGCGCCCCGTCGGCGCAAACGCAAATCTCCGTCATCACGCGCGCATCCTGCACCGGCAGGGGAGAGACGTCCACGCCCTCGCGCGCCATCAACTCGCGGCTGCCCACCGCGATGCGCCGCGCGCCCACCGTGCCTGTCACGCCCAGCCCCGGTAGGGAGCAAAAACCCTCCACCGTCGGCGGCAGTGCGTCAGGGGCGCGATAGGCCGCGCAGCGGACTACCGCGTCGGCAAGCGGGTGCTCGGAAAGGCGCTCCAGCGCGGCGGCGAGGGTGACAAGCTCCCGCTCGTCGCCGCCGAGGGCGGCGACGACGCGGCACACCTCCGGTTGGCCGACGGTCAGAGTCCCGGTTTTGTCAAATATGACCGCGTCGACCGTGTACGCGCGCTCCAGCTCCGCGCCGTTTTTGAAGAGTATGCCCAGCTCCGCCGCGCGTCCCGACCCGGCCATCAGCGCCGTGGGCGTGGCGAGGCCGAGCGCGCACGGACACGCGATGACCAGCACGCCGCACACGGCGTAAACCGCGCGCCCGGCGTCGCCCGGCGCGATGACAAACAGCCACAGCGCAAATACCAGCGCCGCCACGGCGAGTATCACCGGCACGAACACAGCCGCGATTTTGTCCGCAAGGCGCTGAATCGGCGCTTTCGCGGTCTGACTTTGCCGAACCATGTCCGCGATTTGGCGCAAAACCGAATCCTTTCCGAGGCTCGTCGCGGCGATTTTGACCGAGCCCGTGCGGTTGAGCGTCCCGCCGACGACCCTGTCCCCGGCCTTTTTTGCCACGGGGACGGCCTCGCCCGTCAGCATGGACTCGTCCACGGCGCATTCGCCCTCCAGCACAACGCCGTCCACCGGCACGCGCTCGCCGGGGCGGACGAGAATCACATCGTGCTCGTCGATTTCGTCAATGGCAAGCTCGCGCTCCTCGCTGCCGCGAATGACGAGCGCGGTTTTCGGCTGAAGCCGCAGCAGCTTTCGCACGGATGAGCGCGTTTGATTGACCGCCGTGGCCTCAAGATACCGACCAAAGAGCAACAGCGACACCAGCACACCCTGACAGAGGAAATACAGCTTGATGTTATCCGCCACGGTGAAAACCGTGACGGCGCTGTAAACGAAAATAATCGTGGTGGAGAGAGCAATGAGCAAGTCCATGCCCGGCGATTTATTCCGGAGCGAGCGGAGTGCGCTTTTATAAAACAGCATTCCGGGGCCGAGCTGGATGAGCGCGGCGAAAACAAGCTGCACATGCGGCGGCAAATCCCACAGCAGCGGCATTGTCAAAAGCACCGCCGCGATGAGAGCGCGCAACACGCTAAAGCGCCGCTTAAGCTCGGCCTCCTCCTCGCCGCTTTCGACCTGCCCAAGCTCTGCCCACACCCCGGCCTCGCGCGCGGCGAGAATGAGGCGGCGGCTGTCGTCATTCGCCGTCCAAAGCTTGACCCACGAAGCGCAAGCCCCGACCTCGACCGCGCACACGCCCGGCACGGCGATGAGCGCCGCGCTCAGCCTTTCCGCCGCGCTGTCGTCAAGGGCGGCGTATGTAAGCTCAACGCGGTCGGTGATGATGTCAAAGCCCGCCTTTTTCACGGCGCGGACAAGCGAGTCCGCCGTAGTGCGCCGCTCGTCAAGGCGCACGTCCACGCGCGCGTCGGCGAAGCTCGCCGACGCGCTCTCCACCCCCGGCAGAGCAGAGAGTGCGCGCTCAATGCGCGGCACACAGGCCGCGCACTCGATGTTTGAAATTCTGATGCTTATAGTCGTCATAAGTGAAAATCAGGGCGGCAAAAGCCGCCCGGTTATATGAGATTATGCCTGTTCGGCCTCTTTTTTCAGCTGTGCGAAGTTTTTGATGCCGATATACGAGCAGGGCAGACAGAACACCGGCACATGGAACAGCAGCACCCAACTCAACCAGTCAACGCCTTGATAGAAGTTGCCCTGATACGTCACGCCCTCGATAAGCTCAAAGTACGAGAAGTTCCACACGCCCCAAAGCCCGGTCGCCGAGCCGCACAGGTGCAAAATCACGAACGAGGCCGAGGTGAAAACCCCGCCCACCGCGCCGACGAGCGTGGCCGACATGCGCTTGGACTTGGCGAGGAAAACTGTGACGACGGGGAAAATGTACACCGTCAGATTCAGCGCCCAAATCGCGAGCGGGATGTGATACCCCCAGTTGAGCGCCTGGCGAATATGGTCGCCATCATGAATCAGCACCGCAATCACCATCACGATGCCGCACACGAGCATCGTGTGCGCGCGCTTTTCGTCAAGCTTTTTGTCCAGCATTGCGGCGGTTTGTTTGTTTGACATTGTTCTCTCTCCCTAAATTTGAATATTAACCGATTGGTAAGAAAAAGTATAGCAGACGGTCAATAATCTGTCAATATTTCCGCACGAATTTTCATGACCACATGGTATATAAAACGGTGCGAGAAAACCACCGCCTCCCGGTTCGGGAAGCGGTGGTTATAATGCTGCGGTATGTTACCTCGCGCTTCAGCCGCCGAAGACGGACAGCAGGAAGCCTGCGGCGATGGCAGAGCCGATGACACCGGCGACGTTGGGACCCATCGCATGCATGAGGAGGTAATTGGTCTTGTTGTACTTGCGGCCGACGTCCTGCGAAACGCGCGCGGCCATGGGCACGGCGGAGACACCGGCAGAGCCGATGAGGGGGTTGATTTTCTTACCGGAGGCGTAGAACATCGCGATGCCGCCGAGAAGACCACCCACCGTGGAGATTCCGAAAGCCACGAGACCGAGGAGAATGATGTAAATGGTCTGCGGCTGGAGGAAGTTATCACCGGTCATTGTCGCGCCGACGGAGGTGGCGAGGAAGATGGTGATGATGTTCATGAGGGCGTTTTGCGCCGTGTCGGAAAGACGGTCGGTTACGCCGGTCTCGCGGAAGAGGTTGCCGAGCATCAGGCAACCCACCAGAGGCGCGGTCGACGGCAGAAGGAGAATGACGAAGGTGGAAACCACGATCGGGAAGACTATCTTCTCGGTCTTGCTCACCTCACGTGCCTGCTCCATCTTGACCTTACGCATTTCGTCGGTGGTCAAAAGCTTCATGATAGGCGGTTGAATGAGCGGGATAAGAGCCATATAGGAGTACGCCGCTATTGCGATAGGTCCTAACAGCTCGGGAGCGAGCTTTGTGGTGAGATAAATCGCCGTCGGGCCGTCTGCGCCGCCGATGATGCCGATGGAGGCGGCCTGCGGGCCGGTGAAGCCGAGCATGACCGCGCCGAAGAACGCCACGAACACGCCCAGCTGCGCCGCCGCGCCGAGAAGCAGACTCTTCGGGTCAGCCAGCAGAGGACCGAAGTCGGTCATCGCGCCGACACCGAGGAAGATAAGCGAGGGGTATATACCGGCTTTAACGCCGATATAGAATACGTCCAGAAGCCCGGCGTTGCTCATAATATGACCGTAGCTGTGGTAATAGGGGCTTGCCTCGTCGAGGAACTGCGTCCACAGCTCGGGGTGATAAAGAGCGTTTTCGCCCATGCCGATAAAATAGCTGAGGTTGGAGAGCAGGCAGCCGAACGCAATGCCGCACAGCAGCAGCGGCTCGAACTTTTTCACAATGCCCAGGTACAAAAGCACAAAGGCAATGATTATCATGACAAGGTTCTTCCAGCCGCCCGCCGTTGTAAAGAACGCGGCAAAGCCGGATTCCAGTGCCAAATCACGGAGAGTACCCAGTATATCCATAGGTCTCCTCCTTATGCAAGAACGACGAGAGTTGTGCCGGTTTCCACGACCGCGCCCTTGGACACGACGATTTGAGCGACAGTGCCGTCACGCGGCGCGACAACGTCATTTTCCATCTTCATGGCCTCAAGGACGATGAGCACGTCGCCCTCTTTGACGGCCTGACCTGCGGCAACGTTTATCTTGAGGATGTTGCCGGGCATCGGGCTTTTGACGGCCTCGCCCGCGGCCACGGAAACGGCGGCGGGGGCGGCGGGAGCGGCGGCAACAGGGGCAGCCGCGACGACCGGGGCGGCGACAACGGGCGCGGGCGCGGCAGGGGCGGCCAGCTCGTATTCGTCCACGAGCATGGCGGAGCCTTCCTCCACCTCGACCTCATACACGCGGTTGTTGAGCGTTACTTTATATTTCATTATTCCTTGACCTCCTTGATGGAAATGAAGCGGAGCTGATTGAGGGGCTTGCCGAGCGTGTCGGCGACGATGGCCATTATCATGGCGGCGTCTCTGGGGTCGGTGTCATAGAGCTTCAGCTCGCCGGCGGTGCCGCGCGCTTCGGGCTTTTTCACCTCGGCGGCGGGGGCGGCGGGGGCTTCAACCGCGGCGGCGGCCTTTTCCTTGTTGGCCTTTGCCACGAAGTATTTGCCCATGAGAATCACGACTATCATGAGCAGAATAAGCCCGAAAAACACCACAAGGTAGCCCAGAAGCCCGGCCACGGCGGCAGTGCTCAAAGAGATGTTTACCATATCCATTTAAGCGGCCTCCTTAAAGCTCCTCAATGGAGTAGCGAACCTTCTTCTCCTCGGCGGCGGTGCGCTCGTCGAAGAACTTTTCCGCAACGGCGGGGAAGGCGATGTAGCTGAGCACGTCTTCTTCGCATTTTGCGGTTGCGCCGAGCTTTTCCTGCGCCTTTTCAAAGGTGTCGGTCGGCAGAGTGTCGGCATAGCGACCCTCGATGGGCTTTTCACCCGCGAGTATCTTCTCGCGCACGGCCTCGTCAATGGGGGCGGGGGTGCGGCCGTACTCGCCGCGGCAATATGCCTTCACCTCGGCGCCGACGTTCTTGTAGCGCTCACCGGCGAGCACGTTCTGCACGGCCTGCGTGCCGACGAGCTGGCTGGTCGGGGTGACGAGGGGAGGATAGCCCATGTCCTTGCGTACGGCGGGCGTCTCTTTGAGTGCCTCGTCAAACTTGTCGAGCGCGTTGAGGCTCTTGAGCTGGCTGAGCAGGTTGGAGAGCATGCCGCCGGGGATCTGATAGTTGAGGCACTGGGTGTCGGTTCCCATGGAGATGGGGTTGAGCGTGCCGTCTTTGATATATTCGTTGCGGATGGGCTTGAAGTAGTCGGCGATTTTGTAAAGGGTGGGCTGGTCGAGCTCAACCTCATAGCCCAGCTCACGCAGGGTGTAGGCCAGAGTCTCGGTGGCGGGCTGGGAAGTGCCGCCGGAAAGCGGGGAGATGGCGGTGTCGATGACGTCCGCGCCGGCCTCGATGCCCTTGAGATAGGTCATGTAGGCAAGCCCCGTCGTGCAGTGCGTGTGCATCACCACGGGCAGGTCAACCGCGTCCTTAATTGCGGCGACGAGGTCATAGGCCGCGGCGGGGGTGAGTATGCCGGCCATGTCCTTGATGCAGATTGAGCCAACGCCCATCTGCGCCAGCTCCTTGACCATCTCCACGTACTTCTCGCGCGTGTGCACGGGGCTGGTGGTGTAAGAGATGGTGCCGGAGGCCATTGCGCCGGAGGCGACGGTCTCTTCAATGGCGACCTTGAGGTTGTTTACGTCGTTGAGCGCGTCGAAAATGCGGATGATGTCGATGCCGTTTTTGACAGAGGCGCGCACAAAGCGGCGGACGATGTCATCCGGGTAGTGCTTGTAGCCGAGGATGTTCTGCCCGCGCAAGAGCATTTGCAGCTTGGTGTTGGGCATGTTGGCGCGGATTTTGCGCAGGCGCTCCCACGGGTCTTCGTTCAAAAAGCGCAGACACACGTCGAACGTCGCCCCGCCCCAAACTTCGGCGGAGTAGTACCCGGCCTTGTCCATCTCGGCGAGAATCGGCTCCATCTTGTCGTACGGCAGCCTTGTCGCGATGAGAGACTGGCTTGCATCGCGCAAGGCGGTTTCGGTAAACTGTACTTTCTTCATGTCTCCTCCAAAAATACCTTGAATTTGCTTTTTCTTTGCCTGAAAGATTGAGTATATTATATCATTTCCGCTTTTGCAATGCTATACGTTAATTATTTTTCTGACAATTGAATAATAAACCGCAGAATTTTGAACCCAAACTCACGCGCTTTTTGTGCAAAAAAACGGCGCCGCCCCGACGCGACGCCAATAATATCTCAAATTTACACAAAATCCACTTCGATGAGCCATTATATGTAAATTAACACCTGCATTTTTACCCGTTCGACGGGAGGCGGCGTGTGTTATAATATGACTGAAAAAAGCGTCATTTACCCTGTCACTTTTTGCGAAAAAAGCTGTCTTATATTATAGAAACTCGAAAAAGGAGGGGCGTTATGGAGGACGAGAGAATAATTGAGCTTTATTGGCGGTAGCGAGGGTTATTCCGACAACACGAGAAAAACAGCATATACCCAAAGCACTCTCACGCAGGCGATAGACCCGAATGAAGTGACCGCATTGCTCTTTTACCGCTCGGGCGGGGATAAGCAGAGCGCGATTGAAGTGCCGCTTTTCCGACACTCGGCATACAATGAGATAAGGCGGGGCGCGGCTTTGCCGCCGACAGCCCCGCCAATTCTCTTTCGGAGGAGCACAATGGCGGAAAACGAATGCTATTCGACCAAGATATACTCCAACCCCTGCAACGGCAGCACCTGCTCTTGCGGCTGCGGCAGCAATGTGGGGCCGGCCGGCCCCATGGGCTTGCAAGGCCCGGCCGGGCCGCAGGGGCCGCAGGGCATACCCGGCCCCGTCGGGCCGCAAGGCCCGACAGGCCCACAAGGCGCGCCCGGCGCCACGGGCGCGACGGGCGCAACCGGCGCAACCGGCGCCACCGGGGCAACAGGCCCCGCCGGGGCGACGGCCACAAATCAAAACGCAATGCTTTATCAACCGGCGGCGCAGTCGGTTGCCACCGACACGCCGCTCACGCTCGCCACCAGCACCGTTAATTCCACCGGCGACATCACCCTCTCCGGCACAACGGGCGTCACGCTCGCGCCGGGGCAATATCTCGTCACCTTTGCCACCGACGCCGCCGTCATCGGCGACGGCAACATCGGCGCGACCCTCGCACTCGACGGCGCGGCGCTGCCATACGGCGCGGCCTCGCAGACGCAGACCGCCGCGAGCGGCGCAGAGCGCATCGCGCTCACCGCGATAGTCGCCCCTGCGACGGCGCAAACGCTCACCGTCCGCAACGCCACCGGCAACACCGTCAGCTATACCGACAGCACCCTCACCGTCGTCAAGCTCGCGTAAGACGGCGGAAACGAAAAACGCCTTGGGCGGCATTGACCGCCCAAGGCGTATACTTATTATTGTGTTATAGCTTATAATATGCCCGGCTCAGTCCTTTTTCTTTTTGAAAACGAACAGCTTGCTGAACACATAGTTGCCCACGACGACGAGGACGGAGGAGATGAGCGTGGCGATGTACACGTCCAGCCCCATCAGCGCGAGCAGCTGCATCATCACGACGTCCAGCACCAGCGTCGCCACGCGGGACATCACGAACTTGAACCCCTCGGAAAGAATGTCGGGGCTTTTGCTTTCAAACACCCAGCGGCGGTTGGTGGGGTAGGCGAACGCCACGCCCGCCACCCAGTTGACGATGCTCAGCACGAGGTTTTGCACGGCGGTGGGGTGTGAAGTCCCGGCGTAGAACACGAAGTTGAATATAAACTTCGCCGCCCATGCCACCACGGTCGTCAGCACGCCCACGATGAGATAAACGATTATCTCGCGGTATTTTTTCAAAAGCTCGATTATTTTCTCTTTCATTACTGTTTTGCCCTTTCTCCGACGGTTTTGGATATGATATAGCGCGGGCGACCTTTAATCTCGTCGTAAATGCGCGCGATGTAATAGCCCACTATGCCGAGGCTGAGCATGATGATGCTGCTGGAGAAAAGCAGAAGCAAAATCACGGTCGTGAACCCGCCGAGCGCCTGCCCGGTCAGCTTTTGCACAAGCGAAATAATGCTGAATACCACCGCCACAATGAACATGATCAGCCCCAGCACCGTCACCAAATGCAGCGGCGCGGAGGAGAATGAGCCGATGTTGGTGATGGCGTATTTGATGAGGGACTTGGTCGACCACTTGCTCTCGCCCTCGGTGCGCTCGCGCACGGAGTAGTACACCGTGGCCTTTTTGAAGCCCACCCAGAAAGACAGCGCCCGGAAAAATACGTTGCGCTCCGGCAGACTGTTGAGCGTGTCGACGACCTTGCGGTCAAGCAGCTTGAAGTCGGACGAGGAGGACATGTCCATGCCCGTGGCGCGGCTGATCAGCCCGTAAAAGCTGTTGGCGGCAAAGCGGTGGAAGCCGGATTCCTCGCCGCGATCCTCTTTCACGCCCTCAATGACCTCATACCCCTCTTCCCAAAGGCGGTACATCTCCACGATTTTCTCCGGCGGGTGCTGCAAGTCGCAGTCGATGACGACGCAGCAGTCGCCCGTGGCCTTTTCAAGCCCGGCGAACATCGCCGCCTCCTTGCCGAAGTTGCGGCTGAAATGCACGCCGACGACGTGGCTGTTTTCCTCGGCGGTGCGGGTGATGTTTTCCCATGTCGCGTCCCTTGACCCGTCGTCGACGAACAAAAGCTCAAAGGGGATGTTCTCTTTTTCGAGTATGCCGGACACGGTGGACGCCGCAATGGCGATCATCTTTTCCTCGTTATACGCGGGCATAATAACTGACAGCATCGTATTTAGCCTCCTTGTGTGAGAAGATATACGGCGGAAAAGCCGTTGGAATAAAGCGCCTCGGCCATGCCAAGC
The DNA here is from genome assembly GCA_964644305.1 of uncultured Oscillospiraceae bacterium. Classification (GTDB taxonomy): domain Bacteria; phylum Bacillota; class Clostridia; order Oscillospirales; family Oscillospiraceae; genus Limivicinus. The sequence goes on along the minus strand of CAZXVA010000019.1, from coordinate 13,868 downwards.
CCCGTGCTTTCGCAAAGCTCGGCGACGACCTTGTCGTCGTCATAGCCGCTGGCCCACTGCTTGCTGATGTCTATGAACACAACCGCCTCCCCGGCAGAGCCGATGTAATCGAGCATGGCCTCGGACTCGGTGTCGTTCGTGACGAAAAAATCGTCAAACAGCATGAGCTGGAGCATGTCATAGGTAATGGGGGAGAAGTAGTTGTCGTCAATATATACGCAGGGCGCGGCGCTGTGGGGCGTGAGCCGCGCGTCATAATCGCTGTATTCATCGTATAAATAATCCGGCGCAACGGAGCGCGCCTCGAAGAGGCACAAGGCCGCCGCGATAAGCCCCGCAAGCGCGGCGGCAAAGCGCCGTGCAAACAGCGCGGGACATGCGCGCTCAAAAAGGCTCAGCAGCATGCACCCGGCCAACACGAAAATCGGCACGAGGTTATAAACATACCGAATCTCCACCACGGGGGAGATTATCGCAATCAGCACAAAGGCGGCAAACGCCGGAATGATGACCACGAGCGGGAACAGCCTCGCCCCGTCTGCGCGCCACAGCGCGGCGATTTTCTTCGCCGAGAGGGCACAGGCAAGGGCAAAAAGCGCCGTGAGATAGATTATCCCCTTCATGCGGTGCGCGCTGTCGGCGATGAACGTGCGCATGCGCCCGGCGTACTGCCACACGCTTTTCAGGTTATCCACGGCGTTCCCGCCGGAGACAAGCGCGTCGGCAAAAAGCTGATTGAAGCAGGCCGGAAAGGCGATAACCAGCCCCGCCACGCCGATGAGCGCGGCGGCGGAGAACGCCGCGGCGGCGCGCCATTCGCGCCGGGAGAAAAGAAAAATGTCATACGCCGCGCAGACAAAAAACGCGTAGAACACGAAGTAATACTGCGTCATCAGCCCCGCGAATATCGCAAGCGCGATAAGCGCGTAAAGCCCCCTGCCCCCGCCCGCGTGAAGCCTCGCGATGAGATAGGCGAGAATGAGCGTGAAGAGCGTCAAGAGCATGTACATTCTTATCATCAGCATCGTGGACAGCCCGATGGTGCTCAGCCCGTACATTATGACCCCCGTCACGGCGGCAAGGCGGCTGCCGAAAAGCAGCAGCGCGAGCTTGTAGAGCACAATAAGCGCGGCAAGGCAGATGATGAGATTGAGCGCAAGCCCCGTCCACATCGAAAATTCACCCGGGAACAGCGAGCACACAAAGTTCAAAAGCCAGTAATAAAGCGGCGGGTGCACGTCGCGCGTTTGGTTGTAGTACACCGACCCCGCGGCAAAGCCGTCGCCGTCTGTCACGGCGAGATAATCGTTCAGCTCATCGCGGGTGAAAACCTTGTCCGTCATGTCCCCGCCCTTGACGTCGGTGACATACGGGGCGTAAAAGCTGTTTGAAAGGCCGTAGGAATAAATCTCGTCGATGAACATGCCCTCTTTGCGCGTGCAAAACAGCAGGCACACCGAGCATATCATTATCAGCGCGAGAACAAGCGCGCCATTTTTGACCAAAAACTTTTTCACGTCAGCTCTCCATTGACGAAATTTCACTTCTAATCATGTAATTATACGACATACTTGCCCTTTTAGCAAGTTTTAATTGCGCCGGGCTTGACATAAATGCGCCGCGCGGTTAGAATTTCAGCAGAAAATGAAAGGATTTATCACCAAATGAGCAACCTGCGTTTTGTTGACCTGCACTGTGACAGCGTTTTTGAAATGTTTTTGCAAAATAAGGGCTTGGACGAGCTCGGCGGGCACATCAATCTTGACAAGCTCCGCCGCGGCGGGGCGATGGTTCAGTGCTTCGCGGCGTTCATCGCCACGCATGACTGCGCCGAGAGAAACGGCGTCACCCTCGGCGCGTACGAGCTTTTCAACGCCATGGCGGATATATTTGACCGCGAAATGGCGCGCCATGGCGACGTCATCGCCCCGGTGCGCTCCGTGGCCGATATAGAAAAAAACATCCGCGAGGGCAAAATCTCCGCCATGCTCACCGTGGAGGACGCCGCCCCGTTGGAGGGGAAAATCGAGCGCGTGGACGAGCTGTATGCGCGCGGCGTGCGCATGGCGGCGCTGACATGGAACTATGAAAACTCCCTCGGCCACCCCAACTCCAAGCTCGCCGCCGAGCATGCGCGCGGCCTGAAGCCGTTCGGCATCGAGGCCGTGGCGCGCATGGAAGAGCTGGGCATGATATGCGACGTGTCGCATCTTTCCGAGGGCGGCTTTTGGGACGTGGCGCGCCGCGCGAAAAAGCCCTTTGTCGCGTCGCACTCGTGTGCGCGCGCACTCTGCGCGCACCAACGCAATCTCACGGACGCGCAGCTTCGCGCCGTGGCCGAGCACGGCGGCGTCGTCGGCGTCAACTTCTATTCCGCCTTCATCAACGGCCGCGAGGACTACACCCCTACCGCCGACATAATCGCCCACATGGATTATATCCGCAACAAGGCCGGCGTGGAGAGCGTCGCCCTCGGCTCTGACTTTGACGGCATCGACTGCCGGCTGGAGCTTGGCGACTGCACGGGGCTTGCCTCGCTCGCCGAGGCGATGGAAAGCCGCTTCACCGACGACGAAATCGACCTTGTGTGCTCGAAAAACGCCCTGCGCGTCTTTGCCGACGTTATCGGCTGAATCCAAACATTTTTTCGCACATTGTATATTGCCCCGTACTTCGCTTTGCGGTAAGATTAACATATCAGTACACACTAAACAACACACGGACAAAACAAAACGGAGGTAAACAATGAGCAAAAATGTTATATTCTGCTTTTCCGGCAGCGGCAACTGCCTGGACATCGCGAAAAACATCGCCCAAAAGCTCGGCGACACGGACATCGTCATGATGCGCGCCGAACCCGCCGTCAAAGACGTGACCGGGGCGCGCCGCGTGGGCTTTGTGTTCCCGTGCTATGCCGGCGGTCTCCCCGGCGACGTGGAGAAGTACGTTGCCGACATCAAAATCGCCCCCAATGCGTACACCTTCGGCGTGTGCAGCTGCGCCGGTTATCTCGGCACGGGGCTTTATCGCCTCAATGAGCTGGTGCATCTGGACTACTGGGCGGGCATCAGCCATCAGTGCTCCGCAATATGGCTCATGCCGCATTTCATGATGCTCCCGCCGCTCACGCCCGCCCTGGCGCAGGCGCGTTCGGAAAAACTCGCGGCAAAGGTGGCCGAGGAGATTCTCTCCGCCCGCCGCTGTGACAAGTGCCCGCCGAACAACCCCCTCAACAAGGTTGAATACGGCATGTGGCCGGCGCTCTCCGGCAAAAAGGCGGCCAAAATGCGCGTCAGTGACGACTGCGTTGCCTGCGGCCAATGTGTCCGCCTCTGCCCGCGCGGCAACATCCGCCTCGAAAACGGCAAGGCCGTCATCGGCGGCAATTGCATGCAGTGCCTCAGCTGTGTGCAGTATTGCCCCAAGGCCGCGATTAACCTCGGCGGCGCCAGCGTAAAGCGCGAGCGCTATCACAACAAAAACATCACCGCCGACGACCTCACCCAAAAGGTCATCCACGTGGACTGAGCTTGTCAAACAAAAGGGATTGCCGCGAAGACGCGGCAATCCCTTTTTGCGTTCCGCGTATAAAGTTTGCGTTCAAATGGCGGCTGCTTCCTTGCGCGGTGAGTTTTCGCGTGCTATGATATAATAAGATAGTATGTAAACAACGACGCGGCGAGGGAAAGGTGGACGCTGATGAGCCTTGCGAATGTTATATCCCTGCTCGGCGGGGTGGCGCTGTTTTTGTTCGGCATGACGCTGATGGGCGAGGGGCTGAAAAAGGTTGCGGGCAGCAGCCTTGAGCTCATCCTCTATCGCCTTTCGAGCACGCCCTTGCGCGGGCTGCTGCTCGGCGCGGGCGTCACCGGGGTCATTCAATCCTCTGCGGCCACGAGCGTGATGGTCGTGGGCTTTGTCAACTCCGGCATGATGAAGTTCAGGCAGGCCATCTCCGTCATCCTCGGCGCGCTCATCGGCACGAGCGTCACCGGCTGGATTATCTGCCTTTCCGCCATCGAGGGCAGCGGCGGCTGGGCGGCGCTTTTCTCCACGGCCACCATCTCCGCCGTCGTGGCGGTGGTGGGCATCGTCATGCGCATGTTCTGCAAGGACGTCACGCGCCGCCACGCGGGGGATATCTGCCTCGGCTTTGCGGTGCTGATGTTCGGCATGCAGTCGATGAGCGGCGCGGTCGCGCCCTTGCGAGAGAGCGAGACCTTCATCCGCGTGCTCACCACGTTTTCAAACCCCGTCATCGGCATCATCGTGGGCGCGTTGTTCACGGCGGTGCTGCAAAGTGCGTCGGCCGCCGTCGGCATTTTGCAGGCGCTTTCCGCCACCGGGGCGGTCACCTTTGCCACGGCCTACCCCATCGTCCTCGGCATTGCCGTTGGCGCGGCTGTGCCCGTGCTGCTGTCGGCGCTGGGCGCGCGCGTGGACGGGCGGCGCACTGCCATGTCCTACCTCGTGGCGGAGCTTTCCGGCGCGGTGCTGTGCGCCTTCGCCTTTTATCTGCCCGACATTTTCTTCGATTTCAACATCAAATACGCCGTCATGGACGCGGTCACGATCGCGCTGCTCAACTCCGTTTTCCGCACGATAACCGCGCTTGTCCTCCTGCCGCTGATTGACCGCATGGCCGCGCTTATCTGCGCCGTCGTCAAGGAAAGCGAGGACGAGCGCCGCGCCAGAAGCGAGTTTGACCGCCTCGATGAGCGCTTTTTGGAGCACCCCGCCGTCGCCGTCGAGCAAAGTCGCATGACGGTCAACTCCATGGCCGAGTGCGTCCGCGACAATATCCTCGCCGCGGTTGGGCTTTTGCGCGATTTCACGCCCGCGGGCTTTGACCGCGTGCAGGCCGCCGAGGAGCTCATCGACCGCTTTGAGGATAAGCTAGGCACGTATCTTGTCAGCGTGACGGCGCTGGAGCTGACGGTTGAGCAAAGCTCGCGCGTGTCGAAGTATCTCCATGCGCTCAGCGACTTTGAGCGCATCGGCGACCACGCGGTCAACATCGCCGAGAACGCGCAGGAAAAGAGCAACAAAAAGGTCGTTTTCTCCCCCTCGGCCGAAGATGAGCTTGCCACGCTCAACGCCGCCGTGCAGGAGATTCTTTCCCTCGCCATCGACGCCTTCACCAAAGAGGACATCAACGAGGCATATCGCGTCGAGCCGCTGGAGGAGTGCATCGACGTGCTTTGCGACGAGATGAAGCTGCGCCACGTCGACCGGGTGCGGCGCGGCGAATGCTCATTGGAGCACGGCTTTTTGTTCAATGACCTGTTGACGAACTATGAGCGCGTGGCCGACCACTGCTCAAACCTCGCCATCGCCCTCATCGAACTGCATGCACATGAGTATGACACCCACGGCTATGTCATCAACCTCAAAGAGCTGCATTCGCACAATTTTGACCGTTACTACGCTGAATTCAGCGAAAAATACAAGATTTGAGTATTTTCAAATCGAAAAAGAGACTGTTGCGAATCATCCTCGCAACAGTCTTTTTATGTTGCCGCTTTCTTTCACAGCTCCTCGAAGAAGCTGACCGCGCCTTGTATTTCGGCTTCGGTGGGGTGACCCTTTGCCATACCGCCGACGAGCTTGAACGGACCGAAGGTGTTGAAGCCGAAGCAACCGTACTCACCCGCGACGACACCGCCAGCTGACTTGACCGCCTCGGTGATTGCCTTGGTGTAGCCCTCTTTCTTTGCGCCGTAAGTGTAGAGAAAGAAAGTCTTTTTGCTTTCGGGAAGATTGTCCTTGGCAAATTGCAGAACGCTCTTGTGGAACTTCGAGTAGTAAATACCGGAGGCGAAGCCGACAAGGTCATACTCGCTCAAATCCGTCGTCGTTTCGCGTGCGGCGTTGACAAGGGTCACTTCATGACCCTCGGTGATGGCGTCTATGAGCTTTTTGGTGTTGCCGTGATGTGCGGAATAATAAACTATAGCTGTTTTCATAAAAAACTCCTTGCTTTTTGACGGTATAAATATTATACTTGGTACGCAAACAACTTGCAAGTACGCAGAATATAAATACTTGGTACGCTTGAAGCAACCGGAGGAAAAGATGAAAAAAGACATGACGGCGGAGGAATATCTCCAACGAGTGCTCACGCAAGAGGTCAGTGACAGCTGCCCCATGCGTCGCACGCTTGAAATGCTCAGCGGGAAATGGCGCACGCATATCATATATGAGCTGTGCAAACAGCCGTCCTGCCGCTTCAGCGAGCTGAAAAAGGCCGTGCCGCGCATCACCAACACCATGCTCACCTCGACCCTGCGCGACCTGGAGGAGCTGGGCATAATCCACCGCGAGCAGTTCAACGAGATTCCGCCGCATGTGGAATACTCACTCACCGAAAAGGGCAAGGCGCTTTTGCCCGTGTTCACCGAGCTTGCCAAGTGGGGCGAGCGCTATATTGACTCCCCGCCCGACGGTGACGCCGCCGAAAACGTCGGCTGAGACAAGAATTCTTCATATTTATATGCTATATATTAAGCATTAAACCGATTTTTCAACAGGGGGATTTTTTATGAAGCATCCGGCACTGACAAGGGTCATGGCAGTCGTGCTCATCATCGCATGCGCCGCCATGCTCATTTCCGGCGCGTTCGGCCTCGGCGAGGCGCAGACGAAGTATAACGCCGACATCGAGGAGTACGACAAGCTCAACGAGCGCATTGCCACGTTCAAGGAGCTTTCCGCAAAGCTCGACGGCGAGGACAGCTATAAAGAGACGATTGAAAAGCTTGACGCGCGCCAAGATCAGCACGACAAGGACGCCTCCGATTACCGCACCGACCTTGCCGAGCGCACCGCCACGCAGGGCGGCTATAAGCAGGGCGCGGACGCCCTGTGGGAGGCCAAGGCGGAGTTGAGCACGGCAGAGCTGCAATACAAGGTCGCGCTCGAACAGTTCCAGGCCGCCGAGGCGGAGTACAACTCCCAAATGGCGCAGTTGGACGCGCTGCCCGCACAGGCGGCCGCTCTAGCGGCGGCGTGCTCTGCCTCGGCGGGGCTGAATCCCGAGCGTCCGGGAGATCCGGTTTCCGAGCCTATCATGCCGCAAAAGCCCGACGCACCTGTCGAGCCTACAGACCCCGGTGAAGATGCGACAGATGAACAAAAAGCGGAGTATGCGGCGAAAAAAGCCGAATATGAGGCGGCTATGACGACTTATAATAGCGATACGTTACCTCAATATGAAGCCGAGATGACACAGTACAATGCCGACAAAAAAGAGTATGACGATTATGTGGCACGTTGTACAAAGTATGAAACAGAGACGGCAACCATAAACACTCTGCTTGGCAATGCAAATGCCATACTCGGCGCGATGGGCATGTCGGCAAGGAACCTCACAGAAGCCTCCACGATGCTCGGCGGAGTGACCACAGAGGCTGTTGCCGGAATAAAGACCGCGGCACAGCAGCAGTTCGAGGCCGGAAAGAAGCAGATAGAGGAGGCCGGTGCCAAGCTGGAAGGAGCCAAGAGCACGATACAGGGCAACCTTGAAATGATATGGTACATGATGGGCGAGATGGATGACGAAGAACCGGAGCTGGAAGAGAACAAGCAAAAGCTCCTCGACGAGGCCGAGCAGCTCGAAATAGACAAAAAGGCCGCCGAGCAGAAAAAAGAGGACGAGCGCAAGCTCTCCTCCACGCGCGCCGCGCTCAAAAACTATGACGGCGTCACCGCGCTTTTGGCCGAAAATGACGACCTTGCCGCCTGCGCCGAAAGCTATTCCGACAGCTTTTTCGCCGAGCTTAACCAAAACCGCACACTGCGCCTGATAATCGCCGCGCTTGAAGTCGTCGGCGGGGCGCTGGGCTTTTTGTGCCTTGCGTCGGCGTATGAAAAGAGCAAGAGCCGCTTCATGCTGCTCGCCCCCGCGGCGGCGTCGCTGCTGCTCGCGGCGGCGGCACTGTGCATGGCGCTGCATTTCGGCTTCGGCATGAACTACGCCGCCCTGCCCGTGCTCATCTTCGCCCCCATCTATCTCCTCGCCGCCGCCCCGAAAAACAAAATCCCCGTCGAGGCCGCCGCCGAACCCGCCGCCCCCGCCACAGGGGAATAAGAACAGAATAATCAAAGGGATTGTTGCAAAACAAAGCAACAATCCCTTTTCGTCATTTATGCCGCGCAGTTTCCGCGCCGCCTTATGGCGGCGCGGTCTGTCTTTTAGCTTACTTCACACAGCGGTTTATCAAGTGCCCGTAGGCGATGGACAGGAGGACGGACACGGCGATCGCGGCGAGCCATGCGAGGTTTCCGCTTATCGCGAGGCCGAACTCGTTTATCAGCGTGAACAGCAGCACGTGCACGAGGAAAATCTCAAACGACCACTTGCCCAGCGCGGCGAGGACGCGGTTAATCCACCGCAGAGCGCCCACGCGCTCGAAAAGCCCGAACAGCCACGGCAAAAGCACCATCGCCCCCGGCACAATGAGTATTCCGGGATACCACGTCAGCCCGTACCCCCACAAAAGCTCGGTGGGGAAGCGCTGGCTGTAATACATGAGGTAGTTGCCGAGGAGAAACAGCGCGCACAGCACCGGCGCGCTCACGCGCCTGTCGCACCCGCGCGCGGCAAGCTCCGCGCCGATGAGCCCCATCATGAAGCACGGCATGCGCGACCACAGAATCAGCAGATTCCCGTTGAAAAAGCAGGGCTGGGTCACGATGAAAAACGCAAACAGCGCCGCAAGCGCCCCGCGGCGCGGCGCGGCGCAGCGCACCAGGGCAAAAAGCGCGGGCGCGGCAAAGTAAACAAGCGCAATCGCCTGCGGATACCAGTTGAACTGGTTTTCAAGCTCGTTTATCCACCCGAAAAGCAAAACGTTGCCCAAAAGCTGCTGAAGCGTCGGCCAAACCGACCCCGCCGCAATCGCGCGCGCGGCAAGCGGCGCGAAAAACACCAGCACCACCGGCAGATACGCCGGGTAGATGCGCCGCAGGCGGCGCTTATAAAACGCCACGGCGTCCGGATTTTTGGAAAGTGAGCGGTGCACCCCAAGCCCGGTGCAGAAAAAGAAAATATCCACACCCCACAGCAGGTTGAAGCAGAAATTCCACGGCTCGGCAACGCGCACACCGCTGTGGAAAAAGAGTATGCACACGATGGCAAAGCCCATTATCTGCCCGCGCCAGCGGCTGGCGCGCGCCATGTAATCGCTAACGCTTATCCGCATGCGCGTCACCCAAGGTATTCGCAGGCCGCCAGCGCGGCGGCAGAGCCGTCGGCCACGGCGGTGGTGAGCTGGCGGACGCGCTTGGCGCGGCAATCCCCGGCCACGAACACGCCGGGCGTCGCCGTTGTGCACGCCTCACCCGCGTCGGCATAGCCTTGCTTGTCAAGCGCGATGAGTTCGGCGAACGCGCCAAGCTCCGGCGCGTGGCCGATGGCCACGAACAGCCCGCTGACCGCAAGCTCGCGCCGCTCGCCGCGCTGATCGATGATAAGCCCGGTCAGCTCGTCCTCGCCCAAAAGCTCCTGCACGGCGGCCTCGGTGATAAGCTCGACATTGTCCTTTGCGCGCAGCGCCTCCACAAGCTTCGCCTCGCCGCGAAACTCCGCGCGCCGATGAATCACATACACACGGCGGCATTTCTCGCTCAGCAAAAGCGCGTCCTGCAAGGCGGAGTTGCCCCCGCCCATCACGGCCACATCGCCCCCGGCGTAGAAAGCCCCGTCGCACACCGCGCAATAGCACACGCCGCGCCCGACAAGCTCCTCCTCCCGCGCAAGCCCCGCCGCGCGGGGCTTTGCCCCCGCGGCGATTATCACCGCGCGCGCGGTGAATTCCGCGCCGCTCTCGGTGCGCACAAGCTTCGTCTCGCCCTCAAGCGCGACGGACATAACCTCGTCCAGCTCGACCTCCGCGCCCTGCTCCATCGCCTGCTCCAGCAGCCTGTCGCCAAGCTCCGCGCCGGATATGCTCAGAACGGACGGGAAATTCTCCACCTTCGGCGACCATGTGATCTGCCCGCCGAATGCGGCCTTTTCTATCACCAGCACGCTTTTCCCCGCGCGCCGGGCGTAGGTCGCGGCGGTCAGACCCGCCGGGCCTCCGCCGATTATAATAATGTCGTACATATATATACCTCGTATGGAAACTTAATTGAAAAAGTCAAATAAAGCCCGGCTCGCGCCGGGCTTTATTATTTCGTTTTTACTGCGCGAGAGTGGCGAGATACGCCTTTATCGCGGGTGCACCGGCGAACTTTTCAAAGTCCTTGCCGTCGGTGATGACGAGGGTGGGCGCTTGCTTGACGCCGTAAGAGAGCGCGAGCTGGGCGTGCTCGTCGGCCATCAGCTTTTCGTAAGCGAACCCGGCCTTGTCCAGATACTGGCACGCGATGCGGCAGTTGGGGCAGGTGGGCGTGGCGAAGAGAATGGCGCGCGACGCGGCGGCGTCAACGCCCTCGCCGCATTCGCACTCTGCCGCCTCGTCCGTGGCGAGAGGGCCGGTGTGCGTCAGCACGGAGGTGCCGATATTGTACTCGCGGCGCTCCTTGTATTCTTGGGTCTTGCCCTCGTTCCAGTTTTGCACCGGGCGGTAGTAGCCGGTGATGCGGCTGTAAACCTCGGCGGGTTCGCCGCATTCGGGGCAGGTGAACTGCTCGCCGTTGAGATAGCCGTGGTTTTTGCACACGGAATAGGTGGGGGAGAGGGTGTAATACGGCAGACGGTAATTCTCCGCAATCTTGCGCACGAGGCTCGCCGCCGCCTCCCACGTGGGCAGCTTTTCGCCGAGGAACGCGTGGAACACCGTGCCGGAGGTGTAGCGCGTCTGCAAATCGTCCTGAATGTCAAGGGCGGTGAAGATATCGTCGGTGAAGCTGACGGGCAGGTGCGAGGAGTTGGTGTAATACGGCGCGCCGCCCGGCTCTGCCGCGGTGATGATGTCGGGGTAGAGCTCCACATCGTGCTTGGCGAGGCGATAGGTCGTGGACTCGGCGGGGGTGGCTTCGAGGTTGTAAAGGTCGCCGTACTGCTCCTGATAATCGCTCAGGCGGTTGCGCATGTGGTCGAGCACTTCCTTGGTGAACTGCTGGCACTCGGCGCTGGTCATGTCCTTGCGGATCCACTTGGCGTTCAGCCCGGCCTCGTTCATGCCGACAAGGCCGATGGTGGAGAAGTGGTTTTCAAAAGAGCCGAGGTAGAACTTGGTGTAGGGGTAAAGCCCCGCGTCGAGGAGCTTGGTGATGACGGTGCGCTTTATCTTCAACGAGCGCGCCGCAAGATCCATCAGCTTGTCAAGGCGCTTGTAGAAGTCACTCTCGTTTTCGGCCAGATACGCGATGCGCGGCATGTTGATTGTCACCACGCCCACAGAGCCCGTGGATTCGCCGGAGCCGAAGTAGCCGCCGGATTTCTTTCTCAGCTCGCGCAAATCGAGTCTCAGACGGCAGCACATCGAGCGCACGTCGCTCGGCTCCATGTCGGAGTTGATGTAGTTGGAGAAGTACGGGGTGCCGTATTTGGCGGTCATCTCGAAGAGCAGCTTGTTGTTCTCCGTGGGCGACCAGTCAAAGTCGCGCGTGATGGAATAAGTGGGGATGGGGTACTGGAAGCCGCGGCCGTTGGCGTCGCCCTCGATCATGATCTCGATGAACGCCTTGTTCACCATGTCCATTTCCTTCTTGCAGTCGCCGTAGGTGAAGTCCATCTCCTTGCCGCCGACTATCGCGGGCTGATCCTTCAGGTCGGCCGGGACGGTCCAGTCGAGCGTGATGTTGGAAAACGGCGCCTGAGTGCCCCAGCGGGAGGGAGTGTTCACGCCGAAGATGAAGGACTGGATGCACTGCTTGACCTCTTTTTGAGTGAGGTTGTCCACCTTGACGAATGGCGCGAGATAAGTGTCAAACGACGAGAACGCCTGAGCGCCCGCCCATTCATTTTGCATGATGCCGAGGAAGTTGACCATCTGGTTGCACAGCGTGGAAAGGTGGCTTGCCGGGGAGGAATTGATCTTGCCCGGTATGCCGAGACCCTGCTTGATGAGCTGCTTGAGACTCCAGCCTGCGCAGTAGCCTGTCAGCATGCTCAAGTCGTGCAGATGCAAATCGCAGTTGCGGTGCGCGTCGGCAATCTCCTGGTCATACACCTCGCTCAGCCAGTAGTTTGCGGTTATCGCGCCGGAGTTGGAGAGGATAAGCCCGCCGACGGAATAGGTGACGGTGGAGTTTTCCTTGACGCGCCAGTCCTCGATGTTGAGGTACTTGTCCACGGTTTCTTTGTAGTCGAGGTAGGTGGATTTGGTGTTGCGCAGCTTCTCGCGCTGTTTGCGGTAGAGTATGTATGCCTTGGCCACGCTCTCATACCCGCCGCGAGAGAGGACGGCTTCCACGCTGTCCTGAATGTCTTCGACGGCGACCTTCTCGTCCTTTATCTTCGGCAGAAAGTCCGCTGACACCTTCAGCGCGAGAAAGTCTATAACCGAGTCGTTATAGTCCGTGCCTGTTGCGTCAAACGCCTTTTTGATGGCGTCTGCAATCTTGTTGATGTTAAATTCGACGACCTTGCCGTCGCGCTTCACTACCTGATACATATCCTTATCCTCCCAATACATTATTCACAGTGTAATTATATAATGTCAAATGCCCCTCACCTGCACCGCCGGGACGAACTCCGCCGCGACGTCGGCAAGCGCATACATTTCTTCTTTGTCAAAGGCGTCGAGCCCCGTGATGTTCAGCACGTCGCCGGAGTCCTTGAACTGCTGGAGATAATATTCCTTCGCCCCCGCGATCCACTTGGCGGCGTCGCGGATGTCCTCCGCCGTGTGCAGCCCCTTCACCGCCGTTGTGCGAAATTCGTATTCCACCGGGGCGGTCATGAGGTAATTCTTGCTTTTCTCAAACGGCGCAAGGTCGAGCGTGGGGATGCCCACGGCCTTGCCGTAGTGCGCGGGCGCGCTTTTGATGTCCATCGCCACGCGGTCGACAAGCCCGGCCTCTACAAGGGCAATGAGCTTGTCCGGAAAGCTGCCGTTCGTGTCCAGCTTTATCTTGTATCCCATTGCGCGCACCTCGCGCAGAAAGCCGTCAATGTCCTTTTGCAGCAGCGGCTCGCCGCCTGTCACGGCCACGCCGTCAAGCGTCCCGCGGCGTTTGTTGAGAAAGGCGAGCACTGTTTCCGCGTCGCCCTTGTGCGCCGGCCTTTCCGGCAGAACGAGCGAGGAATTGTGGCAGAACGGACAGCGCAGGTTGCACCCGCCCGTGAACACCGTGCATGCCACGACGCCCGGATAATCAAGCAGTGTCAGCTTTTGAAGCCCGGATATAAGCACGGCGCCCCGCCCCCTCTCGTCATCAAATCGGCCTTGCGCATCGCCTATATGGTGTGTGCCCTCTTGCCCTTTTCATATATATTGTAGCCCGATGACGAGCCACGCGATGTTGCAAGTGCAACAATCTCGCGCAAATCCCGGCGCTTGCCGCCCTCACCGCCCATAAGGGGCGGAGACGCGAGCCTCAAATCGGGTTTTTGCGCGATCCGAGGTATATAATAAATGCTCCGGCTAACTTTGTCAATACCCGGAGCACAAAATATTGATTTTTAACCGCCGCGTAACCGAATTGACCACAAAATATTGTGCCGGGCGGAGAAAGCGCTTCTCCGCCCGGCACGAGTGCTATTCTACCCCAAACCGCGCCGATATTCAATTGTAAGAATCGACGAAAAAGGGGAAGGACGCGTTTGAGCAAATGCGAAATATCACAGCCAGCTCGGAAGCCGTTTGCCGCTGAGCTTTTCAACGTACTTTTTCACGGCGATTTGCGCCAAGGTCAGGCACAGCGCCACGCCTATAAAGCGCAGCAGGTCAATCTTCGTGTCGCGTGTTTTCACC
>CAZXVA010000018.1:0-27801 GCA_964644305.1 uncultured Oscillospiraceae bacterium | reverse complement strand
GGTCAGAGCAAGAAGCAGTGCAAGAAACTTCTTCATTTGAGTTCCTCCTATAAAATTATTGGGTACTTGCAGGGCTCGCCGCGATTGTTTTACGTCAAATTGCGGCATAAGCCCAAGCTGTGTGTGTTATTATAGCACCGTTGTTTGTGAAGTTCAACAAAAAAATGCGTAATTATTGAATTTCTATGAAATTTTAAGCGAATTGCGCAAAGCTTGATTTTTGCATCGGCTGTGATATAATCGAAAATATACTGTAAACAAAACGGATTATGCGTCAAAGGGGCGTGAATAGTTCACCGCGCCCACTTGCATTTGTGCGCCGCGTGGTATAGAATGCGGTGACGTTTTCGGAAGTTGCAAGAATAACATGTTGTGTTTTTGAAAGAGGTATAGGCACGTAAAATGAAACCCCGCGCGATAAATCTGACGGAAGGCTCAATCGCAAAAAGCATAATCAGCTTTTCCGTCCCCATTCTGCTGACCAACCTTTTGCAGCAGCTTTATAACTCAATTGACAGCGCAGTTTTGGGCGAATACTGCGGCGACGCGGCGCTTGCCGCCGTCGGCTCGACAGGGTCGCTCATCAATCTGCTGATCGGCTTTTTCCTCGGCCTCGCCACCGGCGCGGGGATACTCTACGCCATGTATTACGGCGCGGGAGATCATGTGAGCTTGAAAAAGCTCATCGACTCGGCCATGGTGCTCGCGCTTGCCATAGGCGCGGTGATGACCTTTGTGGGCGTTGGGTTCACGCGGCAGCTATTGACGCTGATGGATATGCCCGATGAAACGCTGGCGCTTTCGGAGGAATATTTGCGCATTTATATGGGCGGGACGATTATCACGCTGGTATATAACGTCGGCGCGGGGCTTATCCGCGCCGAGGGCGACTCCGTGCGCCCGCTCATCTACCTTGCCATCGGCGGGGTGGGCAACCTTGCGATGGATCTGTTGGCCGTGGCGGTGCTGGATATGGGCGTGGCCGGGGCGGCATGGGCGACCGTGCTGGCGCAGGGCATCACGGCGGTGCTGGTGGTGATTCGCCTGTGCCACTTGAACCCGGCCTACGCCCTGCGCCCGCTGCACATGAAGCCGGACAAATTGACACTGTGGGACGTCATACGCGTGTCCCTCCCGTGCGGGCTGCAAAGCTCGATGTACAACATTTCAAACCTCATCGTGCAGATAAAGATAAACTCCTTCGGCACGGTCGCAATGGCCGGGGTCACGGCCTACTCTAAGCTGGATGCGTTCATCTATATGCCAATGGAGTCTATCGGCCTGGCTCTTTCCACCTTCGTGGGGCAGAACATCGGCGCGGGGCGCTATGACCGCATGAGAAAGGCCATACGCATTTCGCTCCTTTTCACGATAGGCTCTGCCTTGGTTGTTATGGCCGTCGTGTTTGCGTTCTTTGAACCGCTCATGAGCATATTCACAGACGAGCCCGCCTCCGTCGCCGTGGGGCGGAGCATGATGTATTACGTGTACCCGGTGATTTGGTTTTATTCGTTCATTGACGTTTACTCCGGGGCGATTCGCGGGTCGGGGCAGACCGTGCCCGTGACGGTGATTTCCGCGCTGACAATCTGCGTGTTCCGCATTGCGTGGATTGAGCTGCTTTTGCCCGTTTTCAACACGATTGACCTTGTTTTCATGTGCTATCCCACGTCGTGGCTTCTCTGCGGCGGCGTGATAACATGGTATTATTACCGCCGCTCGACGCTGCACAAGGCCATTTCCGACCACTCCGGCGCGGTGTACGTGGCGCAGAGCGAATGAAGAGCCTGCCGGTTTAACAAAACACACCTCTATCACGACGGATAATGGTGTGTTTTGCTGTTATGTGATATAGTTCAATGCCGGCCGATAATAAATCAGTTGCAGGTGAGCCAGCCGCCGTCGGTGGGAAGCACAACGCCGTTGATGTACTTCGCTTCGTCGGAGCAGAGGTAAACCATTGCCCACGCGGAGTCTTCGGGCTGACCGAGTTCGGGGAACGGGGTGACGGACTTGAACCAGCCGAGTATGCCCTCGTTTTCGTAAAGATAAGCGGTTTTGGGCGTCCAGACAAAGTTGGGCGCGAGGCAGTTGAAGCGGATGCCGGTAGTGGGGCTGACCTGCTTGACCATGTTCAGGGTGACATTCTGAATTGCGGCCTTGGAAATCGGATAGCCGCTGAAGCCGCTGCCGTTCCACGCGAGCGCGGTGGAGGAGGAGAAGTTGAGGAAATTGCCGCGGATCTTATTGTCAACCATATACTTGAGCACAGTCTGATAGGAGTGCAGCACGGCGTCAAGGTTCATATCCAGCACGGCGTGCAGCTTTTCAACCGTGAGAGTATCCCAGTCGCCCGCGTATTCGCCGACGGCGAATCTCGCCGCACCGTTTACGCAGATGTCAACAGTGCCGTATTTCTCAAGCGCCGTTGCGAGGAGCTTGTCCCAAGTCTCGCGCTGAGATGCATCGCCGACTATGGCAACAGCCTCGCCGCCCGCCGCGACTATCTCGGCGCATTTTTCCTCAACGTGCGGGTCAATGTCGCACATTACAACCTTTGCACCCTCTTGGCAGAAAAGCTCAGAGGCCTTGCCGCAGATGCCGCCGTCCGCGCCGGTGACTATTGCAACTTTATTGAGTAATCTGTTCATGAATGTTCTCCTTTCCTAAAAGCTTTTTTACTTTTCCTCGGCCGCGCTTGCCGCCATCATTGCGGCAACGGGTCTGAGCTGGTTTTCCATCTGACCGTAGTTGAGACGCACCGTGGAAATGCGCCACTTTCCGTCAGCGCACTTGAGCACATCGTCGACATACAGACCCCAGCCGGCATAAACTTCACCGTTATCCATGTAAACATGGTGGTCATGCATGCGAGTCAAAAGCTGAGCGTGGGTGTCATCAATGAAGTGCACGATTTGGTTGACGCCGTAGTGGGTCGGGACGATGTTTTCCTGCTCGCCGATGCTCCAACGGATGGAATTGAGCTGATCGTCAATGCTGAGCTTGCCGCCGCCTGTCGTCCAAATGGCGCGGAAGCCCTCAAGCCCCTCTTCCGTGAACACATCGCGCAGCACTTCCCAGTCGCGCAGGTCGTTTGCAATGAAATAGCGGTGCTTTGCGTTGAGAATGCGGGGAATTTCCTTGAGTTGATAATCCGTGTAGGGTTCGGTTGCCTTCATGAGAATCTCATGAGCCAGTTTTACGAGGTCTTCACTGTACGGGAATGCAATCATTTTTTCTTTTCCTTTCTTTGTTGTGTTATATGTTGTTTACAGCTTCAAGTGCTTCAGCGGTTGCCGAAAGAATATTGCGGCACTTGTTGCTGTCACCTACTGTGAAAACGCGGCAAATGTCTTCAAAGTCCTTTGCGATGCCGGTGTCCGGAGACCAGCCCATGGCAAGGAGCACGGTGTCGCATTCGATTTCTTTTTTGCCGTCTGCGGTTTCCACTGATATGCCGTGGTCGTTGACTTCAACAAGCTTTGTGCCGGTCAGATAGGTGCCGCGGCTTTCCGTCATCATCTCGCGCAGAATGCTGTCATTCTGAACAAAGGCGGGCTCCGGCATTATCTTATCGGCCATTTCAACCACAGTGACATCGTGTCCCACGCGGTCAAAGTGCAGCGCGGCCTCGATGCCGACTTGGCCGCCGCCTATGATTGCAAGCTTTTTGCCGATGGGAACCTGGTTGCGCAGTGCGGCTTCGCAGGAATAAACATTGCTTCTGTCAAGGCCGGGGATAGACGCAGGTCTGACCACATTGCCGCCGGCTGCCCAGATGAGCACGTCGGGCTTGAATGCCGCAACGGCTTCGTGTGTGGCTTCCTTGTAGAAGTGCACGGGGATGCCCGCTTTGACAAGCCGGGTGTGGTAGTACTGGGGAAGACGAATCATATCCGCCTTCATGTACGGCGCGGAAGCGGCCAGCGTCTTTCCGCCGATGGAGCCGTTCTTTTCCCACAGTTCAACGTCATGCCCGGCTTCGTGTGCAAGCAGCGCCGCCGCGCAGCCGCCGGGGCCTGCGCCGACAACCAGCACCTTCTTTGCCTGCTCTGCTTTTTTCAGCGTCTTTTCGTCTTCAAATCCCGTGAACGGATTGAGAGCGCAGGTGACATGCCGGGCGCGCATAACGTTTCCTATGCAGCCCTCGTTGCAGGATATGCAGGGGCGAATATCGTCTGTGCATCCCGCGCAAACCTTTTCGGGCAAATCGGGATCTGCCAAAAGGCCTCTTCCGATGACGGCGAAGTCGCATATACCGTTTTGCAGGGCGGCCTCGGCCTTGTCATAGTTTGAAAGGCGGCCGTGTGTAAGCACGGGGATAGATACGTTTTCTCTGACCGCCTTTGCGGATTTGAGCTGTGCCACGGCTTCCTGATAGAATATTGCCGGCATGGAAAGCTGCCAGCGCTCGTAACAGCCTGCATCCACGTGCAGCGCATCCACGCCGCTTTCTTCAAGATACTTTGCCAGCTCAATGCCCTCGTCAAGCTCTCTCATGCCCGGAATTGAGACGCAGTGATCCGGGCAGAATTTCACGATAACGGGCACATCGTTTCCCGCGTGCTTGCGCACGGCGGCAATTTGCTCCAGAAGGAATGTTGCGCGCCCCTTTACGTCGCCGCCGTATTTGTCCGTGCGCAGATTCCATGCGGCAGTCAAAAACTGGTCATTCAGGTATCCGCCGTAGGCGTGCATTTCGTATGCGTCAACACCCGCGGCGACGGCGAGTTTCACCGTTCGCTCGGTTTCGGATATCAGGATGCCGATTTCATCCGTTGTGAGCTCGTGGCATTTGACCTGAGGGGCATAAAGCCAAGGGCATTCGGATGCGCTTATCGGCACAGGGTACATTTTTGCCGGCCCTGCCATGCGCCCGCAGCCGGGCATTAGCTGCACACAGATTTTGCACCCGGCTTTGTGCGCTCTGTCGCACAGCTCTTTGAAAAATGGGAAGTTTTCATCGGTGAGCACAAGAGATGCCGAAGTGTCCTCGAAATAATCCGTCACCATCATGTTGATCATGATCATGGACACTCCGCCCTCGGCGCGGCGCACAAAGTACTCCACCGTCTTGCGGTTTATTGCACTTATATGCGGCCCCATCGGAGCCATGATCATGCGGTTTTTCAGCTCCATTGAGCCGATCTTGCCGGAATTTGAAAGCATTGACATATTGTTATTCTCCTTTTGTACTTATCGAAAAATTACTTACTTGCATTCAGCGGGGAGCATTTGATTGAAAAGGCAGTGCACAGGAAGATGCCCGCAAACACGCCCATGTAGATAATCCATGCGAGAGAGTATGACCCGGTGCCTTCTCTCACGGCGGCGGACAGCATCGGCCCTATCATGCACCCGGCCATGAAGAAGGTGTTGCCAATGCCGTATATTCCTCCGAAATCTTTATTGCCGAAGCAGCTGCCCGTGAGCAGCGGGGGAAGGAGGCTGGTCACGCAGCTTCCCAAGGCGAGCAACAGCATTGCAATATACGGCGTTGCCGTGCCAAGCAGCGTCAACGACAAAAGCAGCACCAGCGCGATTATTCCCACCGCGGCATTCACGATAACGCCCTTTGCCAAGCCGATCTTGTCGTACAGCGCGCCCATGATAATCTGCGCCACGATTCCGCCGAAGCTGTAAAACACCATAACGGTGGCATAGTCAAGCTCGGCCTCTATCAAATAGGTCGGAACATGGGTCATAATTCCGGCTGCCGCCATACCGACGAGGATGAGCGTGGCCGCGTAAAGGTAGAAAGAGCCGGTTTTGACGGCCTCAGCCTTGGTAACTCCGATGAGAGCAGGCTCGCTTTTCTCTTTCTTGTCCTCATCGCCGAGCTTCTTGCCCATCAACGGCTCAAGCCCTTTTTCGCTCGGGTCTTTGCGGATCATCAGCGCAACGAACAGCACAACAACAAGAACGATGATGCCCGTGACGCGATAGCAGTAGCGCCAGCCGTGCTCTGCGAGCATGTTTGCAAACGGCTTTGAGAATATTGCCCCGCCGACACCTCCGCCTGCGAAAACTATTGACGTGGCCAGACCCTTTTTGTCAACAAACCACCTTGAAAGGATGAAATTGATGGGCGTATAGGTAAAGCAGTTCATGAACACGTTTATAATGAATCCCAAGCACCAGAACTGCCAAATCTGAGTCACACAAGACTGCAAATAGCAGCTTATTGCAGACCCTATCGCACCTATCACCATGGCCAGCCTCACCCTGCCCGCGCATACCTTGCCGGCCAGGAAAATGCCGAATACCATGCCCGCCACGGTGTTGAAAATGTTCGTTGTGCTGAATTGCACATAGTCGACTCCCAAATCCTGCGACACGGGCACTTGGTAGTACGAGAAGAAGTTGCTTTGGAAAACCATCGGCAAAGCCGTTATCAAAAACAGGCATCCGACGATTATCCAGCCGTAAAAAAGTTTGCTGCTTTTTTCCTGCATAATTGACCTCCTTGTATTTGTTTTTTTGTGCACTGGTTGCCTGTATGCATGATAACCCGATTGTTAAACTTGCCACAAGTGAACGGCGTTGAAATATGTTGCGGCAGTTGTATTTCCGTGCAGCAACATGAATCACGCTGACAAAGGTGTCGAAGCCCGTTCCCTTTTGCATTTTTGACGTAAAAACACTTGTTATTGCGGTGTGTTTTTGCTAAAATGAACAGGGTTTGAGAATGTGAAAATATTAATTTACGCTTTTCTTATTTGGAGGCAGGAAAATGACTTTCGGGCAAACGTTAAAACAGCTTTTGAACATCAGCGGAATAAAGCTTGCTCAGCTTGCCGACGGCTTGGGGTATGATGCGTCTTACATATCACGCTGGGTGAATGACATAAAAAAGCCGTCATTAAAAAACAATGACGACCTTTTGCAGAAAATTGCCGAGGTTATTATTTTGAAGAGCAGCGCCGGAGGGCGCGATAAGCTTGCCGCTCATTTTCACTGCGAAGAAGGCGAGATAAGCGAGTATATATGCGAGCTGTTGTTTGCCGCGTACAAAAGCAGTGAAAGCATGCTCCCCGCAGATGATTATTCTCTCAATGCCTGTCTTTTTCCGAACGGATTGGAAAACGTGGGGCATGAAACTTTCAAAAAAGCCTTCGCTGCCGCCGCCGAAGAAAGTGGCAGAGATATGATAGAATGTATTTGCGCAAGCAGACTCAGCGTGAACAGCAATGTCACGGCCGGGTTTTTCACAACTGTTTTGAGCGCGGGCGATTCCGACCCGGAGTTTACCGTGATGCTGCGGCAGCTTGTAGACATGAAAGACTTTGAGGAGAATGTGGATTTATGCTGCCGCGCTATCTGCACCTTCACTCGCTATGATAAACGGGTGAAATACACCTTTTATGAGCATGACCGCTCTACGGATTTATCAAATCTCATTATCGTGGAAAATCAAATGCTGCTTTTTTCCTTGCCAAATCTCCTCACGGAAAAGCAGGACACGGTTATCTGCTTTGACAGAGCCACGTTGAAAAATGAGTTTGAAGCGTACAGGCGGCAGCTTGCATTTCTGCCCAAAATATTAAAATTCATCTCCAAAACCAGCGTATTGCAGGAATCCGAAACACAGCATCTTTATAATTTCGTCATGGACGGGCAGTTGCGCTATTTTCTTGATTATATGCAGCCGATTTGCATGCCGAGAGACATGTATGCTCACTTTGCCGATAAATATGATTTGAATTATAAGAAGGGCACATTCAGCCAAAAATTCAACGATATATGTTCCGAGACGCCCAAATCGGTTGTGCTTTATCGCTCTGTGCTGCTCGACTATATTTATAACGGAGATATTTTTATACTGGGGCAAACCGTTCGCTTTGACGCGGAGGACAGACTGAAGCACTTGAAATATCTTGTGGAGCAAATACGTCTCGGCAATTGCCGAATGACTCTGATAAATGATGTCAACCCTTTGCTCAATCGCGAGGACACGTCCATTTCGTTTTTTCTCAGTCGAAAAAGCGGCTTTATGATAGCCGTTAATGATATGGACACGCCGATGATTCGTTTCCGTTCCGTGCGCGCAATTGAGCATTTCAACACGTTTTTTGAACACTTTGAGGCGCTGGATGAAAGCTGCTCAATGCACAGCGAGCAAAGCTGTGACTTCGTATGCCGCGCGATAGACGTACTTGAAAAAATGTGCACGTGATTATATAATAATGAGCATCCGAAAGAGAAAGAAGATGCTTATGCTTATAAATACAAAAAAGCTTGTTTGTATAATCGCCGCGCTTGCGCTGGTGCTGACGCTGTGCGCGTGTGGGGACGGGCGGCTGACGAAGACGGTCGGCATCGTGTCGAACGCCGTGGACGAGATGCGCGCGCTTGAGCCGACGCCCGAACCCACGCCCACACCTCGCCCCACCGAAGCACCCACGCCCACCCCGACGCCCGAACCGACACCCGAACCCACGCCCACTCCCCCGCCCATGCCCACACCGCGCACGGACATTTATCTCACCGGCACGGCGCAGGCGGATTATCTGCGCTATGCCCCGGTGTGCTCAACGCCGGATGATGAGCTGCGCAACAGCTTCACGCGCGCGGCCGAAAGCGGCCTTGCCATCCGCTATTTGACGGCGGACAGCTTTGCGGACGTGCTGGAGGCCGTGGTATATACCGACGCGGCGAACACCAACTTCATGCTCACCTGCGCCGACGCAAGCGGGCTGACCGACGTGGGCATGTTCGATGTTTTGCCCGACTGCGAAATGCAGTACACCTATCTCACCGAGGTCAACGGCTTCGGCTATTGCGCGCTCTCCGACTGCGTTCCCTTCGGCGGGACGCTTCAGGCCGAGGCGGGCGACATCATCTTTTGGCTGGACGAAAACGGCACTGCCGTCAACTTCGGCATAGTCACCGCCGCCACGGGCGATTATTTCCGCACGGTCGTGTGCCGCTCGGACGGGGCGAAGGCGTCCTTTGACCTCAACCGGGCGAACACCGGCGAAAGATGCGCCTCCAACGGCGTGCTGGTGCACCTCATCTATCCCGTGGCAGAGCAGATGGCATTTTATTTTTGCGTCAACGAGCTGGGGTACAGCCCCGCCGCCGCCTGCGGCGTGATTGCGAACATTTATAAAGAATCGTCGTTCCGCCTGTCCGCGCGCGCGGACGGCAGCTACGGGCTGTGTCAATGGCTGGGCGAGCGGCGCACCGGGCTGACAAGCTGGTGCACGAACAACGGCTTTGATTACACCACGCTCACAGGGCAGCTCAGGTATATGCAGCATGAGCTCGGCTTGCAGAAGTATTTGGAGCTTGACTTCCTCCTGATGGATTTGGGCAACACCGCGGACGACGCATACACCGCCGCGCGCGAATGGTGCTTCAAATACGAGCAGCCCGGCGACATCGCCAACGTCGCCCGCGACCGCGCCCTAATGGCGCAAGAGGACTTTTACCCGATATACTCGCAGTATGTTGTGGGGTGAAGATAAAACAATCTCCGCTTGGGTGACCGAGCGGAGATTGTTTCATATATCGGCGTTTTACAGTCCTTTTTTTCTTGCTTCGAGCGAGAGGAGGACGATTTTTTCGCACAGCTCGGCATAGCTCATGCCCTCTACCGCCGCGGCGCGGGGGATGAGGCTGTTGGGGGTCATGCCGGGGAGGGTGTTGACCTCCAAGCACCATGCGCGCCCCTCATCATCGAGGATGAAGTCCGTGCGGGAGTACACCGCGAGGCCGAGGGCGCGGTGAAATTTCAGCGCGGCCTCGCCCATGAGGGCATGTTCTGCCGGCGTAATGCGCGCGGGGCAAATTTCTCTTGCGCCCTCGTCGCCGGACTGATACTTGGCCACGTAGTCAAACCTGCCCTCCGGGGGGACGATTTCGATGGCGGAGAGATAACGGTCATCAAGGACGGGGACGGTCATCTCGCGGCCGGTTATCTTGCGCTCGACAACGGCGCGATCGGAATATTTGAGCACCTCGGCAAGGCCGTCGCGAAGCTCATCGCGCGTTTCGGCGATAACGACGCCGATGGACGAGCCGCCGTTGACCGCCTTGATGACACAGGGGAGAAAAAGCTCCTCGGTGAGGGCGGGAATGTCCTCGGCGGTGTAGGTGATCTCGCGCCATTCCGGCGTGAGCACCCCGGCGGACTCCATGATGCGCTTGGCGACGGCCTTGTCCATGGCCATGGCGCTGCCCAAGGGAGCCGAGCCTGTGTACGGCACTCCCAAGAGGTCAAGGGCGGACTGGATTTTGCCGTCCTCCCCGTCCGCGCCGTGCAGGCCGAGGAAAACGCAGTCGGCTAGGCGGCAAAGCTCCAACACGTTTTTGCCGAGGCGGCTGGGGCTTTTGTCGCGCCGCGCGGCACGAACGGCGGCGATATCGGGCGCGGTGCGCCCGACGGCAACATCACCGCAAAAGCCGTCCGGCACATCGAAAACAGACTCCAGTGAGCCGTCATAATCCTCCAAGCCCATGAACATGTCGACAAACACGGCCTTGTGCCCCAACGAGCGCAGAGCGCGGCAGACCGACGTGCCCGTGACAAGTGCGACGTGACGCTCGGAGCTGACGCCGCCGCCCAAAACAACTATTTTCATTGCTGAGTATCCTTTCGGTTTTATGCCACATGGGATTGCCGCAAAACGCAGCAATCCCCTTTTTTAATACTTTCAAGCAAGATTGACGCCGGGCATTTTCCGCTCCTCGCGTCGCGGCGCGTCGGCTGACGCCAACGCGCAATCCCTTCAGTCTCGGCGTTCCGCCGAGCCAGCTTCCCTTGGCACCCAAGGGGAGCCAAGACTCAGTCGAAATCCGAACTTTTAGAATAAAACAAGAGAAATATACACCGGCAAAGTGAGAATACCAAAATATATCTCAAAAAGCATATTGCAAAGCAGACAAGCTGCTCCTCACCGGTGAACCTGATAATTCGCCATTTTCAAAACCGGAACTCAAATGGGAAACTTTCTCCAAAGGCTACCCTTGGGTGTCAAGGGGAGCTGTCAGGGGCGCCGCCGCTGACTGAGGGGATCGCCGCGCCGCATAGCGGCGCGGTCTTCCTTTATCGACAATTCAAGATTATCGGATTATAAAATTCTATGCTTCGGTCTGCCCTATCAGCACTGCTTCATGACGCGGATAAAGAACTCGACCGCGCGGCCGATGACTTCGAGGCGGATGTGCTCATCATTGCCGTGGATGGTGCTGCGCTCTTCGCCGGTGAGATCCATGGCGGAGAAGCGGTAAACACGGTCGCTGATTTCGCCGTAGTGACGGCTGTCGGAGCACTGAACCATGAGGTACGGCGAGACGACGCAGCCCTTCCACGTGCCGGCAACGGCGTTGGACACGCGCTCCCAGCCGATGCAGTCGGTGCGGGAGATGCGGCTGGGGTTCATGCACTGGCCGACGGTGAGCTTGATTTGCGGGTCATTGACAACGGAGGCGATGTACTCCTTGGCGCTGTCAATGGTGTCCTCGGGGTTGAGGCGGAGGTTGGAGACGATGGAGGCCGACGGCGGAATGACGTTGGGGGCTTTGCTGCCGCTCATCTGGGTGAAGGCGACGGTGGTGCGCATGAGCGCGTTCAGCTCACCGCCGGACTTCTTGCAGATTGCGTCAAGCACGCCGCTGAAGCACCAGAGGTTGGAGAAAATGACGCGGTAAAGGAACGTGGAGCGGCGGCCGAGGGTGTCGAACATTTCGGCCACGGGCTTGGTGAGATGCGCCTTGAACGGGTGCTTTTCGACCTTGGTGCAGGCCTCGGACAGGCGGACGATGGGCGAATTGGGCTTGGGCGCGGAGGCGTGGCCGCCGGCGGAGGAAACGGAATACTCGAGATTGAGCATACCCTTTTCCGCGATTCCGATGAGGCCGCAGGGCTCGTGCACGCCGGGGAAGATGTTGTCGACAACACCGCCGCCCTCGTCAATGACCATTTCAAGCTCGATGCCGTTTTCTTTGAAGTAATTGACGATGTGGCGAGCGCCCTTGCCGTTTATCTCCTCGCCGCCGGAGAAGGCGAAGTAGATGTCATTTTCGGGGGTGAAGCCCTGCTTGATGAGGTTTTCCGCGCCGGAGAGGATGCCGTTGAAGGTGACCTTGGTGTCAAGCGTGCCGCGGCCCCACATGATGCCGTCGGTGATTTCGGCGTCAAAAGCGGGGTGAGTCCAGTTTGCCTCCTCAACGGGCACGACGTCATAGTGCGCCATGAGAACGGACGGCTTGCCGTCGCCCTTGGTGCCCTTCCAGTGGAACAGCAGACCCCTGTCCTCAAAGCGGGTGAGAGGGCAGGTCTTGATGACGTTGGGGAACAGCTCCGGGAGCTTGCCGATGAGCTTTTCAAACTCGGCGTCGTCTTCAAGGGAGTGGTCGTAATAAGAGACGGTGCGGCATTTTATAAGCTCGGCAAGGGAGTTGACGGCGGCATCGCGGTCAAACTCAACGGGCTCAAATTCCTTTTTGCCGGTGTCCTTGGGCGTGAACATCGCCGCGCGGACGAGAATGACGGCAAGAAACACAACGATTGCGGCAAGAATTATCCAGCCTATCATTATATATTTCCTCCTTAGATATTGAGATTTTTATTCTCAATCAATCGAGAACGTGCTTTTTATAAAGAATTCTGGAAACGCCGATGGTGAACAGCACGCCCACGGGAACCATGATGCCGACGGTGGAGGCGTTGAGCGCGGGGACGGCGATGAACAGCACGAGCATGAGAATGACCGGGGCAACGGCGATTTTCCAGTTTTTCGAGATGAACACGACGCCGAGGCCGCCGAAGAGCGCGGGCAGGAGCTGCGCAAACGCAGGGGCGAGCACGGGCGCGTCGAGAATCGGGGTGAGCGGGGTGATGAGGATGACGCCGAGGATGATGATGAGCGTGGTGACAATGCTGGAAACGGCGATGGCGATGGTGGAGACAACTTCACCCTCCTCGGTGCGGATGCTGACCTCCGCCTGATCGAGCGCGTTGAGCGCAACGGGGAGCTTGAGGTTGGAGATGTTGCCGGTGACGAAGCTCAAATAAGAGCCGCCCGCGCCGAGCATGGGCACGTATGTAAAGGTTTCGACAATGCCGACAGCCCAGTACATGGGCGCGGTGGCGATGATACCCATCCAGAAGCCGTGCCAATCGGGGGTGGCGTTGAAAATCAAGCCGACGAGAATCGGGAACATCATGAGAATGACGACCATGCTGAAGTTCCAAATGCGCCCGGCCTTATGTACGGAATGAATATAGGACGATTCGTTTTTCATTATTATATACCTCCTATTACCCTAACTCAAGAAAGCCACGCGGTGATGGGGATTGCGCTGGCCATGCCGATGATGAGGCTGGCGGGGAGAGCGTAGTCGCTGACCCAGCGCCATTTGGTCTTTTTCACGAGCACGCCCGCAACGCCCATAACCAGAGCCGACACGAGCATGACAAGCGGCGGGATGAGGCCGGGGAGATTGCCGGAGAAGACCGAGCCGAAGTCACAGAAAACGTAACCCAGGAAAGCGGAGATCATACCGGTGAACATGGAGGCGGAGAAAATCTCGCTCCATTTGTGGTCGCGGTTTTCCATGGTGATCATGCCCTTTTGCAGTCTTTCCGCCACGACGGGGACGAGCCAAATGCCGATCATGATGCTCAGCGTCATGACCCAAGCGATGGTGACATACTGCTGGGCGGTGAGGGAGGTGACTTTGCCGAAGACGAGACCCATTGCGCTCAGCGCATTCGAGGCGGCGATGGTTTCATACGAAAGCGAGCCGACGACGCTCAGGCGCAGCCAAGGCAGGGGCACGCCGAGATCCTTGGCGAGGGTGATGACGCTGATGACGATGGCCACGGCGGGGGCAATGGTGAATATGGCCGCCGTGCGGGCGATGCGTTTGAGCTTTGCGCGCTCCATGCCGATGGCAAGGCCGCGCCGCCACGCCTTGACGAGGAAAAACACCGACTGCGCAAGCACAGCGGCGATTATCACGCCGGCAATGACGAAAAGAATGGAACTGTTGACATTGAAGGTCATGCTTCTTTTCTCCTTTGCTTGTTTTCTTCTACGCTGATTAGTCTTTGCGAAAATATGAACATATTTTATCACAATATCTTGATAAAGAAAAGGGGCAAGGGGGCAAAAATATGTCAATCACGCTTGTTTTTTTACATGCAGCGCGTTCTTTACCCGGATTTTACCCCGCGCGGCTTTTGGATTTTACGCATTGAGGGGTAATATGGCCTTGCGTCAGAGAGTGACGCGGGCAATATGAAAAGGAAAAAGGACATGAAAAAGCTTGCTGTGATCATCGCGGCGGCGCAGTCAACCTCAAAAGCACCCCGGCAAAGGCACAACGGTGAACGTGGTGTTCAAGAACAAATGAGTATGTAAAAATGCAGCCCGCGGGCTGCATTTTTGCGGTGGCTATTCAGAGCCGTTTTGATTATACCTGAGTAATCCCGTCAATTGCGTACAGCGGCAGATTGATGAGGCGGTCTTCTTTTTTGTAATCCGTCATGGATGTGCGGACGGAGACTTCGGGGGAGAATTTTTCTTGATAGGTTTTCAGACTTTTGGCTCTGAGATTGACCTCGGCCTTGACCTCAACGGGGACAATCCGCTCGCCCGTATCGACCACGAAATCAACCTCGCATGAGCCTCTTTCATTGGTGTAATAATAGATGTCCAAATCG
The DNA here is from genome assembly GCA_964644305.1 of uncultured Oscillospiraceae bacterium. Lineage (GTDB taxonomy): Bacteria > Bacillota > Clostridia > Oscillospirales > Oscillospiraceae > Limivicinus. The sequence goes on along the minus strand of CAZXVA010000018.1, from coordinate 13,127 downwards.
TCAAGGGTTTTCAGCTGCTGGCAAACATACTGCTCTGTGAGTGCGCCCTTGAACTCGACAAAAAGCTCATTGCCGTCGAGCAGGGTGCGCTGGCGAAGCCCGGCCATGCAGCCGAGGAGACCGACGTCAAGCACAAACAGCTTGAACGCTTTCAAATCTTCATACGCCCGCAGAGGAACGCCGGGCGCATTGACGCGGCTGACCTTATGCACAAGGCCGCAATCGCTCAGCCACATAATCGCGGTTTCATAGTCCTTCGCGCGAGCGCCCTCGCGCACAAGGCCGTAAATGAACTTTTTGTTCTCTTTGGCAAGCTGAGAGGCGATGCTGTTCCAAAGCATGCGGATTCTCGGCACAATTTCGTTCGGCGCGTGCTTGGAGAAGTCCTGCTCATAGGCCGCGAGTATTCGCTTTTGAATTTCGCGAACCTCGTTGAAGTCCTTGTTCTCCGAAAAGCTTTGCACAGCCTCCGGCATGCCGCCGACAAAGTAATATTGCTTCAAAGCGTCGATATACGTTTGCTTGAAGCTCGTGATCATCGGATAATCTTGCTTATCCAGCAGCTCGGCAAAGCGCTCTTTCTCCGTGGCCATCAAAAACTCTTTGAGCGAGAGAGGATACAGCTTCAAAGAATTCACCTTGCCCACGGGGAAGGATGTGCCCTGATGCAAGGCAATGCCGAGCAAAGAACCGGCGCACACGATGTGATACTGCGGCGCATTTTCATAAAAGTATTTCAGCGACGACAGCGCCCTCGGAACTTCCTGCACTTCGTCGAAAATCAACAGTGTGTTGTCGGGGTTGATTTTGCGCCCGACGTACAGCTCCAAGCCCATAATCAAGCGCTCGGTGTCCAAATCGGAGGCAAACAGCTCCGCCATTCTGGAATTGGAGTCAAAATTGATGTACACGGTGTCGGCATAGGCCTGCCTGCCAAACTCCTTCATCAGCCAAGTCTTGCCGACCTGACGCGCGCCCTCGATAATCAAAGGCTTGCGGCGTTTGCTTTGCTTCCACTCATAAAGCTTTTCAATCGCAATTCGGTACATACAAGCACCCCCGTCATCATAATGCAAGGATATTATAACACGCAAGCGCAAAAATTGCAACGAGTTTTGCGCGCTCCACCACACTTTTTACAACGAATAATGTTCGCACACTTCAAATATTGCTTTATATGCGAAAAGGCCGTGATTGTATGTCGGCAATCATGGCCTAGTGGGGTTCTGCAATGAATGGTTGAGTACGCCGCGCAAAAAGCGTGGATGTACAGGCAACATTTCAAGTATGCTTATTATTCGTCGGGGTAGCTCATGTAGGGCGAGCCGGCGATGTCCTTCCATGTGAAAACGCCGTTTTCAAAAACCATATAGCTGTGGGGCGAGGCCTCCTTGGGAATGGAGACAGAGCCGGGGTTGAGGTAGGTTATCTCTCCCACTGCCTTGCAGGCGGGGACGTGCGTGTGACCGCAGAGCAAAATGCCGCCGGGGGCGAGCTTGGGCGGGTTTGCCGCGTCGAAAAGATGGCCGTGCGTGGCAAAAACCTCGGTTTTGCCGAGGGTGAAGAGCGCATAGTCGGCCATGACGGGGAAATCGAGCACCATTTGGTCAACCTCGGCGTCGCAATTGCCGCGCACGGCGGAAATCATGTCGCGGTGGGCGTTCAAAAGGCGGGCGGTTTCGCGTGTGTCATAATCGCGCGGCAGGTCATTGCGCGGGCCGTGATACAACAGGTCGCCCAAAAGCAAAAGCCTATCCGCGCCCTCGGCCTCAAAGCGGTCAAAAAGCCGGCGGCAGTAATGCGCCGAGCCGTGTATATCCGAGGCGATGAGCCATTTCATGTTATCATACCTCCAAAATGCTCAAAATGCTATTCAACTATATTATTATAGTGAATTGCGCCCGCCGCGTCAACGGACAGTTTGCGCCCCGGCGCACGATTTAACAGATATTTTACCGATTATCATACAGAAACGGCGAAAATGACGGCTGACAGTTTGTTAATTATATGATATACTGGCGTTGACAATCGGTACATAAGCCCCCTACGACACCCTAAGAATATTATTAAATAATAAGGAGAGTATCAGCATGGCACAGCTAAGACCCAAAATAGTCAAGCTCGCCAAGGTAATAGGCGGTGCTTCCGGACTTATCAACAAAATCGACGAGAACGCCCCGGAGTATTACAGTCTGGTGAACATCGTGTCCGACGATGAGGCCGACATCGCCATCGCCGCCGGACTGCGCAAGGAGCGCACGGCGGGGTATCTCGCGGAGAAGGTCGGCAAGAGCGTGGCGGAGATTCAGGGCGCGCTCGACAACCTTGTCTATTACGGCATTTTCCGCCGCACCTTCAGCGAGGAGCTGGGCGAGGACATCTATTTCATGCAGATTTTCGCCCCCGGCATACTCGAAATGATGGTCAACAAAAAAGAGCTGATGGACGCGCACCCCGAAGTCGGGCGCGCATTCGAGGAATACACCAGAATCCGCATGCAGTCAATGGGGCCGCTGCTGCCCGACGGATACGGGCTGATGCGCGTCATCCCCGTGGAGGATGCCATCAAGGACATCCCCGGCGTGACGGACGACGAAAGATTGAGCTATTATCTCAACAAATATGACAAGTTCTCCGTGTCGCCGTGCTCGTGCCGCGCATCGCGCACGTCGATCGGCGACGGCTGCGGGCATCTGGACGAGGACATGTGCGTGCAGATGGGCAAGGGCGCAGAGCACTACATCCGCTCCGGCAGAGCGCGCGAGATAACGCGCGAGGAGGCACTTGAAATCATCAAGCGCGCCGAGGAAAACGGCCTCATGCACGACATTCCCAACATCGAGGGCGCGGGCGACAGCGCGGCAATATGCAACTGCTGCTCTTGCGCATGCTTCGGCCTGCGCGCGGGGCTGATGTTCGGCGCGCGCGACGCGATTCGCTCCAACTTCGTGGCGGAGATTGACGAGGCCAAGTGCGTGGCGTGTGCCCAGTGCGTTGAGGTTTGCCCCGGCAACGCCTTGAAGCTCGGCCAAAAGCTTTGCACCACCGACGACACCTCCGCGCCCGAATACGTCAAGATCACCGACACCTTCAACTTCGCCAAGGCGCGCAATGAGGACTACCGCGAAAACCGCGAGGACGTTCTGCCCTCCGGCACTGCGCCCTGCAAGGCCGCGTGCCCCGCGCACATCCCGGTTCAGGGCTATTTGAAGCTTGCAGCGCAAGGCCGTTACACCGAGGCGCTGGAGCTCATCAAGAAAGAAAACCCGTTCCCCGCCGTGTGCGGCCGTATATGCAACAAGCGCTGTGAGGCCGAATGCACGCGCGGCAGCGTGGACGAGGCCGTGGCCATCGACGAGGTCAAGCGCTTCATCGCAGACCATGACATGCACGAGGCCACGCGCTATGTCCCCAAGATGATAAACCAAATCGGCAGACCGTACAGCGAGAAAATTGCCATTATCGGCGCCGGCCCTGCGGGCATGAGCTGCGCGTATTATCTGGCGAACAAGGGCTACGGCGTCACGGTGTTTGACAGAAACCCCGTCCCCGGCGGCATGCTGACGCTCGGCATCCCGTCGTTCAGGCTGGAAAAGGACGTTTTGAACGCCGAAATTGACATTCTGCGCGAAATGGGCGTGGAGTTCAAGTGCGGCGTCGAGGTCGGCAAGGACGTCACCCTCGCCCAGCTGCGCGAGCAGGGCTACAAGGGCTTTTACCTCGCCATCGGCGCGCAGAAGTCCGCAAAGCTGAATGTCCCCGGCGAAGAGCTGGGCGGTGTGCTCGGCGGCGTTGATTTCCTGCGCGAGGTCAATCTGGGCAACAAGCCCGCAATCGGCAAAAAGTGCGCCGTCATCGGCGGCGGCAACGTGGCAATGGACGTGTGCCGCAGTGCCGTGCGCCTCGGCGCGGAGGAGACTTATGTGCTCTACCGCCGCAGTGAGGACGAGATGCCCGCGGACAAGGACGAGGTCGCCGAGGCAAAGCACGAGGGCGTCACGTTCAAGTTCCTCGCCGCGCCCGTTGAGATTATCGGCGAGGCGGGCAAGGTCACAGCCATCAAAGTTGAGCTGATGGAGCTGGGTGAGGCGGACGAAAAAGGCCGCCGCAAGCCGCTCGGCACAGGGAAATTCGAGACCATCGAGGTCGACTCCGTCATCGCCGCCGTGGGTCAGGTTGTCGACTGGGGCGCGCTCGACGTGGGCGAGCTGAAACTCACCGCGCGCGGCACGGCCGAGGCCGACGCGCTGACCTATCAGACCGCGCAGGGCGACATTTTCGTCGGCGGCGACTGCTACACCGGGCCGAAGTTCGCCATTGACGCCATCGCCGCCGGCAAGGAGGCCGCAATCAGCCTTCACCGCTATGTCCACCCCGGTCAGACCCTGACCGCCGGGCGCGACAGACGCGTTTACCGCGCGCTGGACAAGGAGCAGGTGCTGCTCGACGTTTCCGGCTTTGACACCGACCACCGCCAGCTCGCCGGGTATAACGAGGCCAAGGCCAAGAGCTTCTCCGATGCGCGCGTGACGTTCACCGAGGAACAGGTCAAGCGCGAATGCGCCCGCTGCCTCGGCTGCGGCGCGACGAAGGTGGATAGCTATCTGTGCGTCGGCTGCGGATTGTGCACCACCAAGTGCAAGTTTGACGCGATTCACCTGAAAAAGGTGCGCGACTGGCACGCAACCACGTTTGAAACCATGCCGATAAAGGTGGCGGAAAACCTCGTCAAGCGCACGGGCGGCATCGTGAAAAAGGCGGTTAGCAAGTAATGCACGAGCTGGGAATATGCGATGCGCTGTTGAAGCTGGTGGACAAGGTCGCGCACGAAGAAGAGCTTGACGACGTTGTGAGCTTCACGGTGGAAGTCGGGTCACTCTCCGGCGTCGTCCCGGCATATTTGCAGGATTGCTGGGTCGCCGTGGCAGAGGGCACGGCGTATGAAAAAACCGCGCTCATCGTCGAGACCGTTCCGGGCGAGGCGCAATGCCTCGACTGCGGCGAGCGCTTCACCGCCGACCTCAACCGCCTCGTCTGCCCCAAATGCAGCGGAAATAAGCTCACGCCCCTTTCGGGCCGCGAGCTGACGCTGAAAGAAATAGAAGCAAAATAAAAAGATATAGAACAAGCAAAAAGGATTGCGGCGAAAGCGGCAATCCTTTTTGTTATTGAGTTGAACGCCACGCCCGCTCGACGCGCATAATTGACGGGGTGATTATGCATGAGTGGCGGGTGACTCCCTCAGTCAGCTGCAAAGGCGATGACAGCGCCCGCGGTGAGGGAGTATTTTCACTCCGATTGGGTTATTGTTGCAGTGGGGAGGGTGGGGACAGTGTCGGGGTGGGTGGTTGTTATTGTGGCGAGGGCGGGGAGGTCGCGGAGGATGCTCCAGTCCAGGTTCTCGCCGGTATTTATCAAGGTGAGCGAGGTGAGGGACGAGAAATCGTCCAGATTCGCGGTGGAATCGAGCTTGCAGTCATAAAGCGCGAGGACGGTGAGGCGCGATTCCTTGTCAAGGCTTTTGAAAAAGCTGCCGCGCAGGTCACAATTTGTGAGAGTGAGCTCGGTGAGCGAGCTGAGGCCGAGGACGGTTTTCATCTCGGCGGTGGTGCAGCCGGAGATCGCGCAAGAGCTGAGCTTGGTGAGCGGCTTGAAAGGCTTGAAATCGTGCACACTCGCGCCGGTGAGGTCGACAAGGCGCAGGTCAAGGCAGGTTGAAATGTCCCCCAAGTCCATGACGGGGCAGCCGGCGGCGCGAAGCTCGCGGAGCTTGGTGAGTCTGCCGACGCCGTCAAGCGTTGAAACACGGCTGTCGGAAATGTCAAGGGTCTGAACGGGCAGGGCGGGCAGCGTGGCAAGCGAGGAAAGGGCTTGGCCGTTGATATAAAGCGCGCGGAGGCCGGTGAAATATTGAAGCTCGGTCAAGTCGCGCACTTGCACGTCGGTGGGGAGAGGGTGCAGCTCGTCCTGCGTCATGCCGAAGTAAAAGCCGTCGGGTGTAATATGAAGCTCGGTGAGCGAGGCGAGATCGGAGACGAATATATCGCCCGTGTCGACGCCGGTATACTCCCGCGCGATGGCCTCAAAGACCGGGCTTTCAAAGCGCGCGGCGGTGCTTGAGGGCAGAAGGGTCATTTCCGGGGTGTTGAAGCGGATGACAAGGCGCTCATTCCAGCCGACGAAGTGGCCGATGACGCCCACGGTGACAGCACCGGCGAGGAGAACAAGCGTGAGCACAAGGGCGACGATGCGCCCGGCAGTCCAACGCTTTTTCTTTTTCCCGTTTTCGGCGTTTGCGGGGTGTTTTGCCGCCTTTTGCGCGGCCTTTTCCGCTTTTTTGTCTGTTTTCTCTTTTTTCACGCGCTTTTTGTCCGCTTTTCCACCGTCGGTTTTATCGGCGGCGGGCACTCCCCCGCTCTCGCCGACTTGGGCGGCGGGCGCGGTCTGCGCGGCGGAAAAAGCCTCGGAGTTCAAAAGCGGGGCGGCGTAGAGCTTATCAAAGAACACACTTTCGTCCATGGTGTATTTCATGAGGGCGAAAATGTTGCCGATTTGCATTTCCATGCCGGGGGTCATGGCGGTTTGCTCGAGGAAAACGTTGATGACCTTGATGCGCTTGGAGAGCGCATAGTGCATTTCGCGGCGGCAATTATCCGAGTTCATGTACGCCTCGGAGATGAAGGCAAGCATGAGGTGCGCCGAGGCGAGGTGCTCGGCGATGCACTCCGGCCACTCACTGCCGACCTCAATGCCCTCGTCATACCATATACGATAGCCGCGAGAGTGCATGTCGGTGACGACGCGCATGACGTCGGGGGAATCGGCATGGGCATAGCTGACGAAAATATAGGGCTCGGTGCCCTCATAGGGAGTGAAATAATTCAATTTGACTCCTCCTCTTTCTCTCGCGCACTATCAGCCTGCGCCACGGCGCGCACGCGCGCGGCGGCCTCGTCGGCAAGAGCCAAAAGCCGCTCGCTTTCCGCAAGGAGCGCCTCTCCAGCCGGGGTGAGCGTTTGGACGCGATTGTCGCGCACGATGAGCGCGACGCCCAGCTCATCCTCCAGCGCGGTGACGGCGCGGCTCAAGGTGGAATGGCTGGTGTAAAGCTCGCGCGCAGCGGCGGAATAGCTTTTGGCCTTGGCCACGGCGGCGAACATCGCAAGCTGGGAAAGCTGCATATCAGAAGTTGAACATGTGCGGCAAAAGCTCGGAGAGCTTATAGCTGACATAGCGGTCGCCCGCCTTGGCGCACAAGACCTCCATCTCCGGCGAAAACTCCGCCAAGAACTGGCGGCATGCGCCGCACGGGGTCGGCCAATTTTCGCTGTCGGCATAGATGGCAATGCGGCGGAAAGAGCGGTGACCCTCGCTGACGGCCTTGACGCAGGCGGTGCGCTCGGCGCATATTGTGCTGCCGAAGGCGGCGTTTTCCACGTTGCAGCCGGTGAAGACCGTGCCGTCGTCACACTCGATGGCCGCGCCCACGGAAAAGCGGGAATACGGAACGTAGGCGTTTATGGACGCCTTTTTTGCCATTGACATAAGCTCTCTGTCAGTCATAATAATCTCCCTTTCTGCTTATATATCAAATAATAATCCGAGTTGTTAAGAAAGCGCCGAGAATCAGCCCTCGACGAACTCCCAGTTGACGAAGTTGTAAAGCGGGTTGCCGTAATTGGCGTCAATGCCCTTGACGACGCCGCGATGGCAGATGATCTGCTGCTTTTCAAAGCCGATGGGGATGAGCATGGCGTTGAGGCTGACAAGGTCGGCGAGATTGCGATAGGCCGAGGCGCGCTCCATGTCACCGGCAGTGAGATAGGCGTTTATGTACTGCTCATAGCTGATATCGGCGGAGTTGGAATAATTGAGGTTGCTGTTTTCGTTATCTTCGGTGCGAACCTGCAAAAGCTCGGTGAGGTCGAAGTTGTTGCGCAGATGCACCTCGCCGTAATAAAGGTCGTAATCCCCCTCCTCGATGGCGGTGAGATAATCATCCCAGCTCAGCTCGCGGACGTTGACGGTGATGCCGAGAGTCTCCATGTCCTCGGCAAAGCGGCGGGCGACACCGGTTTTGACAGAGCTGTCGGAACACACGACGAAGGACAGCTCGATTTTTTGCGGCGTGCCGGACATATACTCCAGCTTTCCGTCCTCGTCATAGTCCTTGATGCCGGCGTTTTCCAAAACGGCGACGCAAGTGGCCATATCATAAGAGAGGGTGTTGGCAAGCTCGGTGGGGTAAATGTCGCAGGTGGGGTACATGGCCACGGGCGAGGCCACGCCGTTGCCGCCCAAAAGCTCGACCATGGCCTCGCGGTCAAAGGCGAAATTGAGGGCATAGCGGAAGTTGCTGTATCGGCCCAAGGTGCCCGCCTCGTTGACGACGACATAGTGCATGTTGGTGGTGGCATAGGTGTGAATCTCGTTGCGGCTGGCGTAACCGAGGTTGGTGTAGCTCGAAGGGTCATTGATGACGACGTCGATGAGCGACGACTCGAACGCATCAAGCGCGCTTTCGGCGTCGGTATATTCCTTTATGTATATCTTATCAAGGGGGTGGGTGAGGTTTTCATCGTGCGTGACCTGGACGCCGACTTCGTCGCTGCCGTCGGTGTTTTCAAGCTCGATGGGATAGCCGATGTAGCCGTCATAGGCCAAAAGCTCGGTGTGCTCCTCGTTGTACATATACGGGCCGCTGCCCATGGGGTAATCATCGCCGTAAGTGCCGTATTTGACGACGGGGATGTTCAGGAGCTTGGGCAGCTGAGAGTCGCCGATGCCGAGGGTGACATAGAGCGTATACTCCTCATACGACGCGCCCTGATAGCTGGCAAAGCGCCCCTTGAAACGGTCGGCAGTGACGGCGCGGTCAAGCGAATAGCGCAAATCCTTGCCGGTGACGGGTGTGCCGTCGTGGAAGGTGTGGCCTTGGTCGATTTTGAACGTCCAAAACGTATAATCCTCATTGGCCGACCAGTCGATGATGAGGTTTTTGACGACGTTGAAGTTGTTGTCAAGCTCGACCATGTTTTCATAGACGAGCGAGCAGATAAGCTGGTTTGAACGGTTTGTGGCGATGATGGGATTGAAGGAGCGGGAGGAATTGGAGTTGAGGGAAAAAACATCGTCCTCCGCCGCGGCGCGCTCAACGTCCTTGCCACCGGTGGATTCGGCGATGGTGTCATAGGTGAGGCGCTCGGCGCGCCGGGAACAGCCCGCGCACCCAAGCAGCAGGCAAAGCGCGAACACAGCGCACAGGATTCTTTTTATCTTTGTCATAATCGCGCTCCTTTTCATTCAAGCACTATCGCCGCCGCGAGGCTGCCACGGCCGAGGCTGCGGCGCGAGGTGTAGCGGTGAGACCAATATTTATCGTGCAGGCAAACGGTGCACTCGCCGGAGGCGTCGATGTTCTCCGGCTTCAAGCCGAGTTGGACGAGGCGGCGGGAGTTTGCCGCGCGCAGGTCAACGAAGGTTTTGCCGTCGGAGCGACGGTCAAAAAGTCCGTCGGCGTCACCGGAGAGGTATTTTTCCACGGCGGCGGGGACATCATCGTCCGTTTCAAAGCAGCAGCGGCCGATTGCCGCGCCCTGCGCGGCGTGAATGGTCGCCGGCGTTGCACCGAGGGCGCACATTTTTTCAACCGTGACGCCCAAAATGTCCGCAACCGAGCTGCGCCAGCCGCAGTGCACCGCCGCAATGACGCCGTGCTCCGCGTCGCACAACAGCGCGGGGACGCAGTCGGCGGTGAAGCAGAATATGGGCAAACCGCGCTCGGTGGTGATGATGCCGTCGGCATCATAGGGCGTGCGCGTGCCGAGAACGTGCTTGTCCGCGCTGGTGACGACGCGCACGGCGTTGCCGTGCACCTGGCGCGTCACGGCGCAGTCATTCGCGCCCGCGCCCATCAGCGCGGCGACGCGGCGGAAGTTTTCCTCCACGTTTTCCTGCGGGTCTCCCCTGCCCGAGCCGAGATTGAGCGAGGCGAAGTCGCCCGCGCTGACGCCGCCATAGCGCGTGGTGAACGCATGGCGCGCGGAGATGACGGACGATGTCATATATATAAGTCCGTTTTTGTCCTGTTGAGTAAATGCCATTATATGCTCCCTATAATCACTCGTTGCGGCCGCAGCACTCCTTGTATTTCAAACGGCGGCTGCCGTCGGGCTTCATTTTGCCGCAGGGGCAGGGGTCATTTCTGCCGGGCTTGGGCGCTTTTTTGACGGGCTTCTTTTTGAGCGTGGCGTCACCGCCGACGTTGGCGGAGGCGTTTTTGGCCACGGCCTTGCGCTCAATGGGCTGGGCAGTGCGGATTTGCACGGTGAAGAGACGGCGGACGGTTTCCTCGCGTATGCCGTGCACCATGCCCTCGAACATTTCAAAGCCCTCTTGCTTGTACGCGTCAATGGGCTTGACCGAGCCGTACCCGCGCAGGCCGATGCCGCGCTTCAATTCGCTCATGGCGTCGATGTGATCCATCCAATATTCGTCCACGACGCGCAGCATGATGACGCGCTCGGCCTCGCGCATGACGGGCGCGCCGTTCGGCGCGATGCCGAACGCCTTTTCGCGCGCGGCGTACACCGCCTCGGCGTATTTCTGCACACGCTCGGACACCTTTTCGGGCGTAACCGCGCCGTTGAAGTCCTCGATTCTGATCTTGCCGTGGGGCAGGAAAAGCTTTTCAAAGGGGGCGAGGGCGGCGTCGAGCATGGTTTGGTTCTCGGCCGCAGTGCCGCCGAGGCCGTCAATGACCGTGCCGCTGACAAACTCGCGAATCATGCCGAGAATCTGCTCGTGAATGTCCTCGCCGTCGAGCACCTTGCGGCGCTCGCCATAGATGATGTTGCGCTGGCGGTTCATGACGTCGTCATATTCCAAGACGCTCTTACGCGTTTGGAAGTTTCGGCTTTCAACGGTTTTTTGAGACTGCTCGATGGCGTTGGAGAGCATTTTGTGGTCAAGGGGGGTGTCCTCGTCGACGTTGAGGGTCTCCATCATGCCCATGATGCGCTCAGAGCCGAAAAGGCGCATGATGTCATCGGTCAAGGCGAGGTAAAAGCGGCTTTCGCCGGGGTCGCCCTGACGGCCGGCGCGGCCGCGGAGCTGATTGTCGATACGGCGGGATTCATGCCGCTCCGTGCCGAGGATGAAGAGACCTCCCGCGGCGCGAACCTGCTCGGCCTCGGCATTGGTGACGGCCTTGTGCGCCGAAAGGCGCTCGGCAAAGAGCTTGCGCGCGGCGAGAATGTCTTCATCGTCCGTGTCGGCATAGCCGGTGGCCTCGGCGATGACGGCGTCATCGTATCCGGCCTTGCGCAGATCATTTTTGGCGAGGAACTCCGCGTTGCCGCCGAGGACGATGTCCGTTCCGCGGCCGGCCATGTTGGTGGCAATGGTGACAGCGCCGAGCTTGCCCGCCTGGGCGACGATTTCGGCCTCTTTTTCGTGATACTTGGCGTTGAGCACCGTGTGGGGCACTCCGCGCCGCTTCAAGAGCGAGGAGATATACTCGCTTTTTTCGATGGACACCGTGCCGACGAGGACGGGCTGACCCTTTTCGTGGCAAGCGATAATCTGCTCGATGATGGCGCGGTTTTTGCCCTGTTCGTTTTTATAGACCACGTCGGGGTTATCAATGCGGATGACGGGCTTGTTGGTGGGGATTTCGATAATATCGAGCTTATAAATCGCCTCAAACTCTTCGCTTTCGGTGACGGCGGTGCCGGTCATGCCGGAGAGCTTGCCGTAGAGGCGGAAGTAGTTTTGGAACGTGATGGTGGCGAGGGTTTTGTTCTCTTTTTGCACGTCGACGTGCTCTTTGGCCTCGATGGCCTGATGCAGCCCCTCGGAGTAGCGGCGGCCGAGCATGAGGCGGCCTGTGAACTCATCGACGATGATTATCTCGCCGTCCTTGACGATGTAATCAATGTCGCGCTTCATGATGCCGTGGGCTTTGAGGGCTTGGTTTATATGGTGGGAGAGGGTGGCGTTTTCGATGTCGGCGAGGTTTTCGAGGCCGAAGGCCGTCTCCGCCTTGGCGATGCCGCGCGCGGTGAGCGTGGCGGTTTTGGCTTTTTCATCGACGATGTAATCGGCGTCGATGTCCTCGCTCTCCTCTTCCTTTTCGTCGACGCTGGCATAGACCAGCTTTTTCAGACGGCGGACAAAGTCGTCGGCCTGACGGTAAAGGTCGGTGCTCTCGTCGCCCTGGCCGGAGATGATGAGCGGGGTGCGCGCCTCGTCGATGAGGATGGAGTCAACTTCGTCGACGATGGCGAAGGCGTGGCCGCGCTGAACCATGTGTTCTTTATAAATGGCCATATTGTCGCGCAGATAGTCAAAGCCCATCTCGTTGTTCGTGCCGTAAGTGATGTCGCAATTATAGGCCGCGCGGCGCTCATCGGGCGTGAGGTCGTGGACTATAAGACCGACTGTGAGCCCCATGAAGCGGTGCACCTTGCCCATCCATTCGCTGTCGCGCTTGGCAAGATAATCGTTGACTGTGACAATGTGCACGCCCTCGCCCGTGAGGGCGTTGAGGTAGGCGGGCAGGACGGCGACGAGGGTTTTGCCCTCGCCGGTTTTCATTTCGGCAATGCGCCCCTGATGCAGCACGATGCCGCCGATGAGCTGGACGCGAAACGGCTTCATGCCCAGCACACGCCACGACGCCTCGCGCACGGCGGCAAACGCCTCCGGCAAAATGTCATCCAGCGTCTCACCATTGGCAAGGCGCGCCTTGAACTCGTCGGTCTTGGCACGAAGCTGAGCGTCCGTCAGCGCGGCATACTCGCCCTCGCGCTTTTCGATTTGATCGGCGATTGGATTTATTCTTTTCAGCTCTCTGTCGGAGTAGCTGCCGAAGAGTTTAGTGAGAAGTCCCATTTTAACGACCTTTCGCGAAAATTTGTGTTGGATATAGCCGATAGCTATACACGATACATTTTAGCACAAACTTGTGAATAAAAAAAGCAAAATTTCGTCAAGGGGCGAAATTTTGCAGAGGGTGTGAAAAAGCGATGAAACCGGCGCAAAAGACAGACCGCGCCGCCGAAAGGCGGCACGGGGTGACTCTATTCCCTAAAGGGACTAGGCGGCAAAAGCCGCCGTCGCGTCAG
>CAZXVA010000017.1:0-28182 GCA_964644305.1 uncultured Oscillospiraceae bacterium | reverse complement strand
TCACCGACAAGCTCGACGCCGTCGGCAACACCACCGCCGCAATGGGCAAGGGCTTTGCCATCGGCTCTGCCGCACTGACCGCGCTGGCGCTGTTCGTTTCCTACGCGACCGAGGTTCAGCTCGCCACGCTCGACCTGCTCGACCCCTACGTTGTCATCGGTCTGCTCATCGGCGGCATGCTGCCGTTTGCCTTCTCCGCAATGACGATGGATTCTGTGTCCAAGGCGGCATACAAGATGATTGAAGAGGTTCGCCGTCAGTTCCACGAGATCCCCGGCATTTTGGAGGGGAAGGCGCGCCCGGATTATTCTTCCTGCGTGTCCATCTCCACGCGCGCAGCGCTGCACGAGATGATAGTCCCCGGCATTATGGCCGTAGCCGCGCCCCTCGCCGTGGGCATACTGTTCGGCGCGGGCGCTCTGGGCGGCCTGCTGGCCGGTTCGCTCGTGACCGGCGTGCTGCTGGCCATTTACATGTCCAACTCCGGCGGCGCTTGGGACAACGCCAAAAAGTACATCGAGGAAGGCCATCACGGCGGCAAGGGCTCGTCCGCGCACAAGGCCGCAGTCGTCGGCGACACCGTCGGCGACCCGTTCAAGGACACCTCCGGCCCCTCCATCAACATCCTCATAAAGCTGATGACCGTGGTTTCCCTCGTGTTCGCCCCGATATTCATAAAGTTCGGCGGTCTGCTGTAGAGCGGCAAAACCGGCGTTCATGTTCAACAGCCCCGTGCAAGCTGTGCACGGGGCTGTCTTTGCGCAGTATTCGGATTTGTGACAAGAATTATAATGAGGGGAGGATTATTTAAGTCCGACGCCGTTTCTTATGGTGTGAGCCTCTTCATAGCGTCCTTCGTAACAGAGCATGGCATTGATCGTGGAGAGTCTGCACAAAAGATCCATGGAGGTGTCAGAGAAAAAGCCGCTGTGGGGAGTGATGATGACATTGTCTCTGCCGATGAGGGGGCACTTGTCGAGCTCGGGGAATTCAGATTCGAGCATGTCAAGTCCGGCAGCGCGAACAAGACCGTTATCGAGTGCCCATGCAAGGTCTTCCTCACATATCATTGCACCGCGCCCCTCATTGATGATGATGGGCTGTTTTTTGCACTTGGCGAAAAGCTCACGGTTGAACATGTGGTAATTATCATCCGTGAGATTCATGTGGATGGAAATCACATCAGACTGCTCAAGAACCGTATCCAAATCGACCAGCTTCACGCCGACGCTCTCGGCAACCTCGGCCGGCAAAAACGGGTCATACGCGATGACATTCATGTCAAAGCCGAGTGCCTTTTTGGCAACGGAGCGTCCGATACGACCGAGGCCGACAATACCCATGGTCTGACCCTCGATGCGCTTGAGACCCTTTGCCGCATCATATATCCACTCCCTGTCATGCTGAACCGAGCGATCGTAAATACGCAAACCGCGCTGCAAAAAGAGCATGAGAGCAATGGCGTTTTCGGCAGTCTCCTGAGTGCAGTAGTCCTCAATGGAGACAACGGTGATTCCTTTCTCGGTCGCATAATCGAGGTCGACTTCATTAAAGCCCGTGGACTGGAACGAGATGACCTTGCAGTTGGGCATTGCGTCAATTTCCTTTTTGCCGAGATATATGTAACCGTTGATGACAACATCGGCATCCGCAATGTCTTTATAAAACTGGTCATTATTGTCGGCGTGCTCGTCGAAGACTGCGATTTTGGTTTCGGCATCGGCGGGGAGGACAGAGTGCTCAATGCTCATGTCTCTGTCTTTTGTTGCGGGGGCTTCTGTGAATACGACTTTCATTTTGTCAATCTCCTTTTTTATTTTATTGCATTATCATCGCGCAGTTGCGATATCTCATCCGGTGTATAGCCGATAGCGGCAAAAACGCTGTCTGTGTCCTCGCCGATTTTGCCGCAGGGGGCATATTCGCGCTGCTCATATTCGGAAAAGTGAACGGGCGGGCACGGCATCATCACCTTCACACCGTCCTTGAATTCAAGCTCCTTGACGTAGCCGTTGGCAAGTGCCTGCTCGTCGGTGCAAACATCGCGAATGCAGTGCATGACCTCGCAGGAAACACTGTTGGCGCTGAGATACTCGCGCCATTCATCGCTTGATTTCGTGAGGAACACCTTATTGATTCGCTCTACAAGCCCAACTATCGCATCGGTTTCGGCAAGTCTGGCAAGGGATGAATAATCCGGGTTTTCGGCAATATCGGGCATGTCCAAAAGTTTTGCGAATTTAGGCAGATCGCGCTGATACTCATTGTCGAATATTCCTATCCATTTCCCATCGGCGCACATATAAAACTGGGAAAACGGATCGGCAGGGCGCATGGGATCAAGCGGTCGTTTTCCGCCGAACTGCGGCTGATGAGACACCACGGACACCGCATTGCACCATATTCCGCTTGCGAAAAGCGAGGTGTTGACAAGCGTGCCCGCTCCGGTCTGCTCACGGGCGAGGAGCGCCATGAGTATGCCGGAGAAAAACACAGAGCTTGTTGCCATATCGCCAAAGGCGTAAGTCGGGTTAAACGGGAAGCTTCCGGGGGTCTGCCAGTCTGCCATAGGCCCTGAACGCAGCCAAAACGCGGTGCTGTCAAATCCCGGGTCGGAAGCAGCCGGGCCTTTCGGGCCGAAGCCGGAGAAATGCGCATAAACCAACGAGGGAAAAAGAATGTGCAGAGTCTCATAGTCAAGCCCGAGCCGCTCAAGCCCCGCCGCGCGCACATTCGTGAGAAAAACATCAGCATCCTCAATGAGTCTCAGCATTGCGTTTTTGCCGTCGGGGTGCTTGAGGTTTATGGATGTGAGCTTTTTGCCGCTGTTTTGAATGGTGAACAGAGGGTTTTTATAATCCTCGCAAACTACGCGCTCAAAATTACCGGCTGTGCGATAGTCGTCACCCGACAGGCTTTCGACCTTTATCACCTCCGCACCGTATGCGCTGAGCATTCGCCCGGCAGTCGGAGCGGCGACGACCGTGGCAAGCTCGACGACCTTTAAGCCCTCAAGGGGCATTTTGATAATTTGGGACATGATTTTGACCTCCGAGGTGCATTTAATTGTTTGTATTATGCGAAAAGCTATGTTATAATAATGGCATTAAAAGCCTAAGCTGACAGAGAGGATGAAAAGCGGCTTGTTTACTTCTGTTCATCAGGAAAGCAACTACAAAAACATAATAAGCCAAATCAAGCTTGCCATTATCAACGGCGAGCTGAAGGTGGGCGATTGTCTTCCGTCCGAGAGCGAGCTTGCCCAGATTTTCGGCGTGAGCCGTTCCTCGGTGAGAGAAGCGCTCAAGGCACTTGACGTATACGGGCTCATCGAATCGCGCAAGGGAGGCGGGAGTTTCATCGTGAACAACATCCTCCCCTCCATGACAGACAGCCTTTCCATGTACTTCAGCTTGCAGGGCTGCTCTCTGCATGATCTGATTCAGCTGAGGCAGGCCATCGAGCTGGGCGCCATACGCGAGGTGATCAACAAGGCGACCGACGATGATATTGAACAGCTAAACGACTGTCTTCAACGCTATCTCAACAGCCAAACCATTGAGGAACGCCAGCTGTACGACATGAATTTTCACAGTGTGCTGGTAATGCTGTCGAAAAACACGCTTTATCAATACATGCTCAGCGCGCTCAATGACGTTTACACAAAGGATATTTTTTATTCCCATCAGGTTGTCGAGGAGCAGGGGCAGCTTAAGGAATCATACGAGATCCACCAAAAGCTTTTCGATGCGATAAAGGCGCGGAAGCTTGACGAAGCAAGCGACTGGCTTGTGCGCCACTTTGATTTTACACAAGAAGATATAAACCTGCAAACAGATTATTTCTTCAGCGGGCAGACAAAATAATTTTCGCTTTTCAAATCATCCCTCAGTAGCTGAGGGATGATTCTTTACGCTCATACCGGAAACTCATAAAAATCCTCAATGGATATTTATAGCACCGAAGATGCGTCGGTTTCTGCATGAGACGGCACAGCGTGCGTCAGCACGATGTGAGTGTGCGCAACACATAGGATTTCAGATTGAGTATTCCAATCTGAAATCAGTATCAGACCTCTTTGCCGAGGGAGAGGAATTCTTCTATACGCGCCCGCTCGCTGTCACTTTGTTTGCCGAGGAGCGAGACCACAAAGTATATCACACCGCTTGCGAGAAGTCCCGGCCAAACGCAGTCAATGTCAAATATTCCGCCGAGGCCGAGAGACTGGCATATATACCAGCCGATGACAGTCACTGTGGCAATCAGAATGCTCAAAAATGCCGCCGTTGCATTTCCGCGCTTCCAGACAAAGCCCATAAACGTCGGGAAAAATAGCCCCGCAGACAGGATCGTGAGAGTGATGAACAAAATGTTCATGATATCCTGCATAAACCACGCGATAAGCGCGCTGACGAGACCTATGCAGACCGAGGCGAGCATACCGAGGCGCGAGACCGTTTTCTCGGATGCGTCGGGGTTAATATAGCGCTGATAAATATCGCGGGTGATGTTTGCAGAGCCCATGATTATCGCCACATCGCCGGAGGACATTATCGCCGCGAGAATGCCGACAATGACAATGCCCTTTATGCCGGAGGGAAACGTGAGGAGGATGAGGTTCGTCATGGCGTTAGTTCCCTGAGGCAGTTCGGGAATAAGGAGCTTTGTCGCCATGCCCTCATAGGTCGAGCAAAACGCGAGAGGGATTATCAGCAGCGCCGCATATACGCCGCCGCGCCTCGCAACTGCCGGGGACTTTGCGGAAAGGCAGCGGGTATAGCTGTCCATAGTGGTGAAGAACGAAAGCACGGTAGACACGGCAAAGGCGATTATTGTCGGCCAGCCCCACGCGCCGAGGTCAAAATAGCTTTCGGGCAAGGCAATGACCGCGCCGATGCCGCCGGTCGCCCTAGCGGCGAAGGGCACACCGATAACGATACCCAGCACAAGCAGCGCCACCTGCGCCCAGTCGGTATAAACCACCGCCATAAAGCCGCCCACCGAGGTATACGCAATGAGCACGACGGATGCGATTATGAACGACGTACCCAGTCCGAGATTTGTGAGCGTATTGAGTATCTCACCGGCAGCAACCAGCTGTGAGGCCGTGACGCCGATCATGCCGAAAAGCGTGCACACCGTTGCGACGAGCCTCGCACGTCCGTCATAACGGCTCTCGATGAATTCGGGGTAAGTAATGTGCTGGAGCTTGTCTCCGATAAGCTTGACCTTTTTGGAAAGCAAGAGCGAAAACAGCATACAGCCGACCGCTGTCATTCCGACATACCACACGGCGGTGATGCCCATGTCATAGCCCTTGGTGGACGTCCCTATAACGGACGCACCGCCTATCCAGCAGGAAACCCAAAGGCACATAATTGAGAGCGCACCCTGTCGGCGTCCGCCGACATAATAGTTTTCAGTTCCCTTGTCTTTTCTGTTTGCATACAGGCCTATTGCCAGCATTGCGACAAGATATATGCCTATAAAGGCAAGATCGATTTTACCCATATATGCGCACCTCCTATGATTGTTATTCGGCTGCGTATTTCACGCCGGCGTCGAAGCACAGCGCATTCTTGGGATTGGTTTTGCCCTTTTGGGCAAAAAAGCTGTCAATATAGTGCTTGAAATCCTCACAGGGAAACAGCCCTGAGGCGGCAATGGCCGCGCCGAGGGCGGCGATATTCATTCCTCTGGGATTGCCAAGCTCGTTTGCGATATCACTTGCCGGGACACGCACAACGCGGATATCGTCACGGAATTGATAATCGAGACTGCACAAAGAGCTGTTGACAACGAGAATCGAACCGCTTTTCATGGTGTTCATGAATTTTGCAATTGAAACCTCATTGAGACAAATAAGGATATCGGGCTTTTTCACATAAGGGCTTGCAATTTCATCGTCGCTTATTTTGATGTTGCAATTTGCCGTGCCGCCGCGCATCTCAGAGCCGTAGGAGGGATACCACGTGATGGTTTTCCCCGCTTCCATGCCGGCAAAGGCAAGGATATTACCGGCGACCAAAACGCCCTGTCCGCCGAAGCCGGCGCAGATTATCTCAGTCATGCTTATCTCTCCTTCTTGTCGATGAACTCGCCGAGCTCATAATACTTCAGGCTTTCGTTGCGTATTCTCTCGCAGGCGTCGGACGGTGACAGATTCCAGTTCGTCGGGCACGCACCGAGAAGCTCAATAAGGCAAAAGCCCTCGCCGCGAAGTTGCTTTTCAAACGCTTTTTGAATATACTGCTGCGCCTTGATGATGCCCGCCGGGCTATCCAGTGCCGCGCGCGCAAGATATGCAATATCCATATAGCCGATGGTTTTCGTGATGTCAAAAAGGCCGCCCTGTGTTTTGATGTCACGTCCCTTTACGGAAGACGCGGTTTTCTGCCCGGGGAGAGTCGTAGGCGCCATTTGACCGCCGGTCATGCCGAAAACGCCGTTATTGAGCACAATGGCAACTATGTTTTCATTGCGCAGGGCACAGTGAAGCGTTTCGGCACTGCCGATTGAATACGCCGCGCCATCACCGAGGTAAGCGGCGACAAGAGCGTCGGGACGAACACGCTTTATACCCGCGGCCACGGCGATAGGTCTGCCGTGCGCGCACATGACGGTGTCAAAATCCCATATATCCATGCTCCACGCGCCACACGCAACATCGACCGTGGGGATGAATTTTTCTCTCATGCCGAGTGCTTCAACAGACTCGGATATTATTCTGTCGGAGATACCGTGGGCACACCCGGGGCAAAAGGATGAGCCGGGATATGTAAGACTGTCAGGCTTTTTGAGTATCATAGCTTTTCCTCACTTTCCAGCAAGCCCACGTGCCTTGGCAATGATGACCTCCGGGTCGGGAACATCAAAGAAAGTGCCATAGGATTCTATGGGATATTTATTCTCTGTGGCAAGGGTCAGGTCATCAACCATCTGGCCGAGTATGTTCATTTCCACACATACAAAGCCCTTGAGATTCGGCGAAAGGGCTTCAAAGGCTTTCGTCGGATACGGCCAAAGTGTTATCGGGCGGATGAGACCGAGCTTGAAGCCCTGCGCGCGGGCGAGGCGAACGGCTTCCTTGGCGATGCGGGAGCTTATGCCGAATGCCACGGCAATGACCTCGGCGTCGTCGGCCATATAGCTTTCCCAACGCTGCTCGTTGGCGGTCACCGCTTCATACTTTGCCGTGAGGTATTCTTCATAGTTTTTGTGCCCGTAAAAGCATACGTTGCTGACGACCTTGTGCTGCTCCCCTATTTTGCTGCCTTTGACGGACCATTCATAGGCGTTTATGTCATGCTCATGCATCTCGGGTAGCTCCACAATCTCCATCATTTGGCCGATCGCGGCATCGGAGGCAATAATAACGGGGTGGAGATACTTCTCCGCCAGATCAAATGCGTCGCGGACAAGGTCCATGCCCTCCTGAACGGAGTTCGGCGCAAGGACGATGGTTCTATAATCTCCGTTGCCGCCGCCGCGTGTGACCGCCCAATAGTCGCCCTGCCCCTGTGCGATATCGCCGAGGCCGTTGCCGATGCGCATGACGTTAATGAGCACAGCAGGGAGATCCGCCGCACAGAGATAGGATATTCCCTCGTGCTGAAGAGCAAAGCCCGGGCCGGACGAGCTTGTCATCGCCCTTGCGCCGGCCGCCGCCGCGCCGTAGAGCATGTTCACGCCACCGAGCTCAGACTCGGTCTGTATGAACTGGCCGCCTACTTCCGCCATTCTCCATGAGAGATATTCAAGTATTTCGGTTTGCGGCGTTATGGGATAGCCGCTGTAAAATCTGCATCCGGCTCTCAGCGCCGCCTCGGCAAGCGCCTCGTTGCCTTTCATCAATACCTTAGACATGCTTCAGCCTCCTCAGGTGTGAATCTCAATGCAATAGTCCGGGCACATTCTGTAACACATGCCGCAGCCCACGCACTTGGAGGGATCGGCAATCGCATAGCGATAGCCGTTTTTGTTGAGCTCCGGGGACTGAGAAAGCGCGCCTTTTTTGCATGCGCTCACGCACAGGCCGCAGCCCTTGCAGTGCTCGTGATCAATAATTATTTTTTCCTGCATACTATTCTCCATTCCGGTTTCGTATCAAAAAGAATCGGGAGAACGGGATGAGCGTTCTCCCGTCGCATGATCATGCCTCAGCGGCTTTGGCCTCTTTCTTGTTGATGATGACCATTGCCAGAGACGCGAGTATACCCGCAACGCACATGCCGCAGAGAAGCGTGAAGACCTTGGAATATGCAGCATTGCCGTATTTATCGAGCCAGTTGCCGATGATGGTGGGCAGGCAAATATCGGGCATATTGAAGCCGACAATGGACGCCACTGCCATTGCAGTGCCGGAAATCTCCTTTGGCACCTTCGCCTCGTCAACAGACGCCCACATGACACCGCGCGCCATGAAGCACACCGTTGCGAGCACAAGCGTGAGAGCAGTGAATATGGGGACAAGCTCACTGCCACCCTTAACGAGGGAAATGTAAAGCGTGATGACAAGCATCGCGGAAAAAGCGAGAATCTCGAACTTGGAGACAGACTTCATCTTGTCGGCGAGCACTCCGCTTATGGGCGCGCCGATAAGCTTGAGACCGTAGCTTTTCAGTATTGCGAGGAAGCCGGCAAAGGTGACGGTTGCGCCGAGAACATTCGTCATATACGGGGTGATGAACGACTGGCAGGTGTAAAAGCCATAGCAGCAGAAAATGATGACGCAGCTGAGGTAGAACTTGGGGAGCTTGAACACAGCGAAGGTGCCCTTGATGTCGACTCTTTTCTTGATGGATTCGCTGTAATGCACCTCGGTGATCTTTTCATCGAAGAAAAGCTGAACAAGCAGGCCGCCGATGAAGCTCATAATGCCCATTACGATGACTGCGGTTTTCAGCGCGGAGACGGAATTATCAAACAGTGAGAACGCCCAAAGAGCCACGGCGTTCGTGATGGTGGCGGACAGGCCGCAAAACGCCTCGTAGTAGCCGAAGGTACGTCCCTGCTCGTCCTCGCCGCCGACCATGGAAACCGCTTTCAAAATTGCGGCAAAGAACGCGGTGACGCTCGCAATGCCGGAAATAATCCAGGTTATCATGGCGCAGACATAGCTGTGCATTGTGAACGCAAAGAAAATGCTGACCGCCGCCTGTAAATACGCGGAGACGACGATGATGCCCTTTGTTTTGTACCTGTCCGCGATCCAGCCGCCCGGCAAAAGCCCTATGCAGCTGACCACGGTGTAAACCGTGATAAGCAGACCGAGCTGGGTGTTGGTGCACTGCATGGCTTCAATCATTGCGTCATAGAATATATACTTCATGTACGCCAAGTTAAACATCGACCCGTAGACAAAGCCAAGCGAAATAACTGCAAGGAAATACTTTGTTCTGTTGTTCGCACTTTTCATTGGTAACCTCCCAATATTATTTTGTGTTATCCGCATGCATTGCGTAATTATCAAGTGCTCCAGCTCTGCTTTTCATTCGTCTGTATGTCGTATTGTCTGACAGGTTGTGGCGAATTAAAAAGCTTTTGCATTTGCGCGTTACTAATTACAACATGCACACAGCATAAAACTTGTTGACATTATATATTTTAGAACTACTGATGTCAATAAAAATCGCAAAATATCAATAATTTATATTTTAACGTACTATTTTGTTATTTTGTTGACTATGAATGATTATCAAAACACACAAGCCGGGGCTGAGAGCCCCGGCTTGTGATTTATACTGTTTAATGCTTCTTTATAGGTTCTATTCCGTGCGGGTTGGCTTACATCAGGCTGCGGTAGAGGGCTTCAATCTCGGCCTCGCTGGTGTCGCGGGGGTTGCCGGGGCAGCAGGCGTCGGCGAAGGCGCTTTCGGAGAGGAACTTGACGTCTTCTTCCTTGACGATATCCTTGAGGTCTGCGGGGATGCCGACGTCGGCGGAGAGCTTCTTGACGGCGGCGATGGCGGCGTCGCGGTACTCAGCCTGAGTCATATTGTCAACGCCCTCAACGCCCATTGCCTTGGCGAGCGCCTTGTACTTTTCGCCGGTGTATTCCTTATTATACTCCATGCCGGTGGGCAGAATAATTGCGCAGGCGACGCCGTGCGGGGTGTCATAGAGTGCGGAGAGGCCGTGCGCCATGCTGTGCACCACGCCGAGGCCGACGTTGGAAAAGCCCATGCCGGCGATGTACTGGCCGAGTGCCATGCCCTTGCGGCCGTCGGGGTCATTGTTGACCGCGTCGCGGAGATTGGCGGAGATGAGGCGGATGGCTTCGAGATGGAACATGTCGGTCATCTCCCAGGCGCCCTTGGTGATGAGACCTTCGATGGCGTGAGTGAGGGCGTCCATACCGGTGGCGGCGGTGAGAGCGGCGGGCATAGAGGACATCATATCGGGGTCGACAATCGCGACTTCGGGGATGTCATTGGTGTCAACGCAGACAAATTTGCGCTTTTTCTCAACGTCGGTGATGACGTAGTTAATCGTGACCTCGGCGGCGGTGCCGGCGGTGGTGGGGACGGCGACGGTGAAAACAGCGTGCTTTTTCGTGGGGGCAACGCCTTCGAGCGAGCGCACGTCGGCAAATTCGGGGTTGTTGATGATGACGCCGACGGCCTTGGCAGTGTCCATGATGGAGCCGCCGCCAACGGCGACGATGCAGTCGGCATTGGCATCCTTGAACGCCTGGACGCCGTTCTGAACGTTTTCAATGGTGGGGTTGGGCTTGATGTCGGTGAAAAGCGCCCACTCGATGCCCTTTTCCTTCATGGGGTCGAGAATCTTGTTGATTTCGCCGCTTTTGACAACGTGCTTGCCGGAGCAGACCAGCGCCTTTTTGAAGCCGCGAGAGGCAAGCTCATTGCCGATCTCGTTGACCGCGCCCGCGCCGTGATAAGAAACTGTGTTCAATACTATTCTGTTTGCCATGATATAGCCATCCTTTCAAATTTGAATTTACGTACTATAATAATGTTTTAACTGACAGATACAGCATAGCATAATGCACAAGGAATATTCAACAGTGAGTTGCAAAATCAGCGATTTAACGCAAATCATGCGCTGTTGCGTGGGAAATGAGGGCGTGTTTTGTACAGAATGACAATGAATTAACAATCTTGGAGTGTGCGCTCCCCTGCCCTGCTCTGTTATGCCTTCCGCTGTGGGTTGGGGTATGAGTGTTTTTCTCGTAGGCGGTTTATTGCTGCTCACTCGCGTGTGCAGACGGCGATGAAATCCGAGGCGGCGGTGGGGAGATGCTTGCCGCGCCGCCATATCAAAAGAATCTCCGTTTCAAGGGACTTTTCGTCAATCGTCTGGAGGCGAAGCCCGTTGCAGAGGCCGGACATCGAGGCGGGAAAAATCGCCGTGGCCAAGCCCTCGCGCGCCCAAAGGACAGCGCCGCGCGCATCATCGCAGACGCAAAAAACATCCGGTTCGAGCCCCTTGGCGCGGAAAGCATCGCAAATGAGCTTTTCATAGCGCCGATAAAGTATGAGCGGACGGTCGGTGAGCGAATTGAGGGTCACTGTCCCCTCTTGCTCGGCGCGAAGCATGGGAGACGACACGGCAATCATCGGCTCGCGGCAGAGAACGGCATGTTCGACAGCGTCAAGCGTGAGCGGCGTGCGCACGACGGAGACGTCGATGATGCCGTCCATGAGGGAATTGAAAAGAGAAAACGTCGTCCCGTCGTGCACCTCGAAGTTCACTTCGGGGTTTTCGCGCGCGAACTGCGCGATGTGCGGCATCATGGGGGCGACGGTCGACGAAGTCAGCCCCAAGCGCAAAACGCGCTTTTTCCCGAAGCTTGCAAGCTCTTGCTTGGTAGACCCGGCATAGCTCAAAAGCTCGCCGGCGCGGCTATAAAGCAGCTTGCCGGCATCGGTGAGCGTGACGCCGCTGCGGCTGCGTTCAAAAAGGCGGACGTTCAGCTCCTCTTCGAGAAGCTTGATTTGATAGCTCAGCGGCGGCTGGGACATGTTCATGCGCCGCGCAGCCTCGTTTATGCTGCCGGTGTCGGCAATCTCGCGGAAATATTCAAGCTGTCTGAGATCCATTCGATTCACCCATTCAAAAATAATATAACAGACCCATAAAAACAATATTATTCATATTGATAATAAAGTATTATACTGTCGTTGTCAAGGACAGAAAAGAATTGGAGATGAGAGCGTGAAGAATCTTTGGGTTTACCTCAAGGAGTACACGAAAGAGAGCATACTCGCGCCGCTTTTCAAGCTGTTGGAGGTCGTTTTTGACCTGCTTGTGCCGATTGTGGTGGCGCGGATGATAAACATCGGCGTGGCGGAGAATAACCGCGGGTATATATGGGGCTGCTTTGCCGTGCTGGTTGTTATGGCGGCGCTGGGGCTTTTGAGCAGCTTCACGGCGCAGTTTTTCGCGGCCAAGGCCAGTGTGGGCTTTGCGGCAAAGCTGCGTCAGGCACTTTTTGACCACATTCAGCGCTTTTCGTTCACGGAGCTTGACACAATCGGCTCGGACACGCTGATAACGCGCATCACAAACGACGTCAACCAAGTGCAAAACGGCGTGAACATGGGGCTGAGGCTGCTTTTGAGAAGCCCGTTTGTGGTGTTCGGCGCGATGATTATGGCGTTCACGATTGACGTTGAGTGCGCGCTTGTTTACGCCGTGGCGATTCCGGTGCTGTTCGCGGTGGTGTTCGCGATAATGCTGTCGAGCATTCCGTTGTTCAAAAAGGTTCAGGCGGGGCTTGACCGCGTGACGGGCATGACGCGCGAAAATCTGACGGGCGTGCGCGTTATACGCGCATTTTGCCGCGAGGAGCAGAGCGTGGACGAATTTGAGGCGAGCAACAGAGAGCTGACGCGATTGAATGAATTCGTCGGGCGCATTTCCGCGCTGCTCAACCCCGTGACCTACGTGCTTATAAACCTGGCGGCGGTGTTTCTCATCGACCGCGCGGCGATTCAGGTGAACATCGGCGACATCGCGCAGGGCGACGTTGTTGCGCTTTATAACTACATGCTGCAAATCATTGTGGAGCTGATAAAGCTTGCCTCGCTCATCATCACGCTGAACAAATCGCTGGCGTGTGCCGGACGCGTGGCTGGTGTGCTCGCCGTTGAGCCGAGCATGAGCTACCCCGACGGGGCGGCCTCCGGCGCGGCAAGCGCGCCGCAGGGCGCAGACGCGGTGCGGTTTGAAAACGTTTCGTTCACGTACAAAAACGCGGGCGCGGCGAGTCTGACGGACGTGAGCTTTTCCGCCGCACGCGGGGAAACCGTGGGCGTAATCGGCGGGACGGGCTCAGGCAAGTCCACGCTCGTCAGCCTTATTCCCCGCTTTTATGACGCCACAGAGGGCGCGGTCGCGCTCTTTGGGCGCGACGTGAAGGAATACACGCGCGCCGAGCTTTGCGAAAAGGTGGGGATTGTGCAGCAGCGCGCCGTGCTGTTTCAGGGTTCGATACGCGACAATCTCCTTTGGGGCAACGAAAGCGCCACGGATGACGCACTTTGGGGCGCGCTGGACGCGGCGCAGGCCGCAGACGTTGTGCGCGCAAAGGATGGGGCGCTTGACTTTGAGCTGGAGCAGAACGGGCGCAACCTTTCCGGCGGGCAGAGGCAGCGCCTTGCCATCGCGCGCGCACTCGTGAAAAAGCCGGAGATATTGATACTCGACGACAGCTCGTCCGCGCTCGACTTTGCCACCGACGCGGCACTGCGCCGCGCGCTGCACGGCTTTTCCGCCGGAATGACGACGTTCATTGTGTCACAGCGCATTGCGTGCATACGCCAAGCGGACAAGATACTCGTTCTCGACAACGGCCACCTCGCCGGGGCGGGCGCGCATGCCGAGCTTATGCGCTCGTGCGCGCTGTATCGCGAAATCTATTTCTCGCAGTTCCCGGAGGAACGGGCAGAGTATGAGAAAGGGGGCGCGCGCGCATGAAAAAGAAAAACGAAAATGTCAACAGCGGCGAGGTTTTGAAAAAGCTGTTGAGGCGCATTGCGCGCTATCGGGTGCTGCTGGTGCTGAGCATTATTCTCGCGGCGGCGACCGTTGTTTTGCAGCTATATGTCCCGTTTTTGTTCGGCGACGCGATTGACTGCGTCATAGCGGCGGGGCGCGTGGACTTTGCGGCGATGTGGGGATATCTGAAAACAATAATCCTGTGCGCGGCGCTGTCCGGCGCGACGGGGTACATCATGAGTCTCATCAACAACCGCATGACCTATCGCGTGGTGCAGGACGTGCGCTCGCAGGCCATTCGGCACATTCAGCGCTTGCCGCTTTCCTATCTTGATCGCCACAGCACCGGCGACATCGTTTCGCGCATTATTGCCGACGCAGACATACTCTCCGACGGGCTTTTGCTGGGGTTCACGCAGCTATTCTCCGGCGTGGTGACCATCGCGGTGACGCTGGGGTTCATGTTCTCGAAAAACGTGTGGATTACGCTTTTCGTGCTGCTGCTGACACCGATGAGCTTTCTTGTGGCGAAGTTCGTTTCCTCCCGGTCGTACACCATGTTCCGCAAGCAGAGCGAAACGCGCGGCCGCCAGACGGCGCTGATTGAGGAGCTTATCGGCGGGCAGAAGATCGTGCGTGCATTCGGCTACGAAAAGCGCGGCTCGGCGCGTTTTGCCGAGGTGAACGAGGAGCTTCGCAATTACGGCCAGCAGGCCGTGTTTTACAGCAGCCTGACCAACCCCTCCACACGCTTTGTCAACAACGTTATCTATGCCGGGGTGGCGCTCATCGGCGCGCTGATCATCCCCTCCGGCGCGCTGACCGTGGGCGGGCTGTCGGTTCTGCTGAGCTATGCCAACCAGTATATGAAGCCGTTCAACGACATAAGCTCGGTCGTGACCGAGATGCAAAACGCACTGGCGTGTGCCGCGCGCCTGTTCGCGCTGCTCGACGAGCCGGAGGAAAGCCCCGACGCCGAGGGCACGCTCCCCCATGTTGAAGGTCGCGTGGACATTGACGAGGTCTCGTTCAGCTATGACAAAGGCAAGAAGCTCATCGAGGGGTTCAATCTGCATGTTCGCCCCGGTATGCGCGTGGCTGTGGTCGGCCCGACAGGCTGCGGCAAGACGACGTTCATAAACCTGCTCATGCGCTTTTATGACACCGACGCGGGCGAGATATGTGTGGACGGGAAAGAGATAAAAACCCTCAGCCGCCACGCACTGCGCGCCGGATTCGGCATGGTGCTGCAGGACACATGGATTAAGCAAGGCACTGTGCGCGAGAACATCGCCTTCGGAAAGCCGGACGCAACGGACGAGGAAATAATCGCCGCGGCAAAGGAGGCGCACAGCTGGGAATTCATTCGCCGTCTTCCGCAGGGGCTGGACACCGCTTTGCGCGAGGACAGCATAAGCCAGGGGCAAAAGCAGCTTCTTTGCATCACGCGCGTGATGCTCGCCCTGCCGCCGATGCTGATTCTCGACGAGGCCACCAGCTCAATCGACACGCGCACAGAGCTGTTGATACAAGAGGCGTTTGACAAGCTCATGCAGGGGCGCACAAGCTTCATTGTCGCCCATCGACTGTCCACCATACGCTCGGCCGATCTTATCCTCGTCATGCGCGACGGATCGATAATCGAGCAGGGCACGCACGATGAGCTGCTTGGGCGCGGCGGGTTCTATTCCACGCTTTATAACAGCCAATTTGCGCAGGTTGAATAAGAAAACAAACGCCAAAAGTGGGCTTGACGCATACTGCGTCAAGCCCACAACACTATTATTATAACTCTTTCTTGTGCATGATGTCAACAAATCACGGTGTGGCTATGCCAAAGGGAGTGCATTTTCGGCGTTCGGCACAAAAGATGGTATGAAAAATGGTACAGGTTGCCTATTGAAATCGGCGGCGCGATTTGGTATATTACAGTCAGAAAGGGTGATACCGATGTACAAGTAAAAGACCCCGCACCGTGACGAGCACGGGGAGCTGGGGCCGGCGCTGTATATCAAAATATCAGGAGGACAAAGGCGGCACAGAGCTGATCTCGCTTGAGATGTCCCGGAGGGGAAAATGAGTGCCGGAGTTGAGTGTCCCGTTGAGAGGCAGCACCGATGAATCCGGCGATTCGCCGGAAATCCGCTGAAAGAGAGGTTAACCAAAGATGCTCGATACTAAGAACTCAGAGAAGTGACCCTTGATCGCTGACGATGTTGTGTGCGGTCAAGGGTCACTTCTTTTTTTGCCGTTTTTCGGTCTGGCTCGGCTATATTGCGATTTGGGATAATAAAACGGCGATGCAGCCGATGAATCGGAGCACCGCCGAATATATTTGTAAAGCCTCAAAAAAGTTAACAATACACTCAGCCGTTTCATTCAACGACTGAGAGTAAAGTTGCGAGGCGCAAAATTGCAGAAACGCAGATCCGGTTTAAGCAAAATCAGTTGAGTTCTTTGAGATTCTTGATGCAATCGGGGCAGACGAATCTTCCCTTGTACGGGGTGATATCGCGAACGCTGTCGCAGAAAACGCAAGCGGCCTGATACTTGTGGAGAATGATGTCCTCACCCTCAACGTAAATCTCAAGCGCATCCTTTTCGGCGATATCAAGCGTGCGGCGCATCTCGATCGGGAGAACTATACGACCCAGCTCGTCAACCTTTCTGACTATTCCTGTAGATTTCATCCTTCTACACTCCTCTGTTTTTGTTTTTTGTGGCGAGAGGCAAAAAATGTCTCTCATAGCTCAAAAATACCCACCACTACATTATAGCATGAGTTTTTTTACAGTCAACAACATTTTTCATTTTCCGCAGATTTATTAACGCTTATTTACAGTTTATTCATTTTCTCACATTGATATTGTTTTCTTCATCAAAGTTTGTCTATTTTCACTGACCGCAACGCCCTTACGGGCGTAAGTTTCTCTTGTATTATCCAAGAAAAGCATGTATAATATCAATAATGCTTCAAATTTTGAAAGCTAAATTGCCGCCGGTTGGGCGGCATGCCTATGGAGGATATAGAGATGAGCAAGTACAAGCGCCGCTATGGCGACCGCAAAGAAGGGCGGCTTCTGCGCTCGCTGCCGCCGTTCAACAAATTCATCCCGTACATAATGCCCACGCGCAATGACGGCTGCAACCAGTACGAGGAAAGCTTTGAAATAACCGCGCTTGACCGCCGTCTGCGCCAGCTGCGTGTGGCCGGGTACAAGGGTATCGGCATCTTGCATTTTCTCGTCGCGGCGTACATCCGCGGGGTGTCGATGCTGCCGGGGATAAACCGCTTCGTCGTCGGCCGCCGGGTTTACGCGAGGGACAACATTGAAATCGTCATGACCGTCAAGCGCGAGCTGGCACTCAATGCAACGGAGACGACAATCAAAGTCGTTTTCGAGCCGACAGACACCATTTTCGACGTTTATCGCAAGATGAATGAAAAGATTGACGAGATAAAAGCCACGGCCGACAACAACAACACCGAGGACGTGGCCGAGGCGCTGACAAAGGTGCCGCGCTTTCTCATCCGCTTTGCCATCACCATGCTGCGCGTGATGGACTATTTCGGCTGGATTCCGCAAAAGCTGCTCAACGCAAGCCCGTTCCACGGCTCGATGATAATCACCGACATGGGTTCGCTGCGCATAGGGCCGATTTATCACCATATTTATAACTTCGGCACTCTGCCGGTGTTCATCGCATTCGGCGCGAAGCGCCACGCGTATGAAATCGATCGCCACGGTCAGGTTGTGGACAACAAATACGTTGACTGCAAGTTCGTGCTCGACGAGCGCACGGTCGACGGGCATTACTACGCGCAGTTTTTGCAGGCCTACCGCTATCTCTTCGCCCACCCCGAAATTCTCGAAGCCCCCCCGACGAAGGTCGTGGAGGATATATACTGAGGAACGACATAATATGCCGAAACAGCCGCCCGTTTGGGCGGCTGTTTTTGATGTTATAAAACTAGTTTATAACCATCTTATTGAGCAAGAATTCGTACTCATACATGGTGGACTTTGTGTTAATCATGTTGTTGAACACATCAAAACCGTATTTTTCCGCCAAAGTCTGCTCATCGGAAAAAAGATTGACACCCATGCCGAGGCGATTCCCCTCAATCTGCACGCCCATCGCCGCGAGCGTGGTGGGGAACATATCAAGCTGTGAAAAAACTCTGTTCTTGCTGTTCACAGGTTCAACAGCGGAGTTTACAAAGCAATTATATATGTACCGATTCTCGAAAAAGCCGAGAGTATTGGTCATATATTCATTGTCCATGGTGCAATGGTCACCGACGATGACGACTGTTGTATTCTCATAAAAGCTCTGCTGTTTGAGCCAATCTATAAAATCGTTCAACTGACGGCTTGCACATGAGTATACTGTTTGATATTGGTCCGTATAGCCATCCGGACAGAGGTCACAAACATAGCCCTCAGTAAAATGCGTGTCCGATGTAAGCAAAGTCAGAGCAAACGGCTTATCTTCACGGGAGACTTTGTTCAGGCATTGTTTTGCGTATTCATATACGTATTTGTCCTCCATGCCCCACCAATAATTACAATAATCAACGTCAATAATGCCATCTGAAGGTGCAGACAAATAGTCTAGAATATCATCAACTCCATGTTGTAAGTAATAGCTATCTCTACCACCAAAGGACGCGTCCGACCCCAAAATCAACGCTTGGTAGTAACCATTAGCTTTCAGTACATCCGTCAGGTTGGCTACTCCGGGTAAAAACTCGCTGTATGTTCCATAGTCATTTCCGTCTATGCCAGTAGGTAGTTTTAGGGGAATTGCAGCACTATGCGCAACCATAGCACCGGCAGTCCACGTCGCGCCATTACACTGTTGACAGCCACCTACCCCCCCATTTTGGGAGAAATTGACATTGTTTTCTGCAAGGCTGTACAGTTCGGGAATAATATTTTCGGAATAAGCGCCGCCATGGGAAGTGTCGAAAAACGTGGTCTCCATTGATTCGAGGAATATGTATATCAAATTGCGCTTGTTTTCGGGAAATGTAAGCTGAGTTTCCGTTGGGTATACATACTCGCTGTCAAAAATCTTGCTGTCGGTCATGGAGACCTTAATATATGCACTCAGTCCGGAGAGATTTGCCGCTTTGAGCGTGAAAACGCCAAAAAACGCGAGGCATAGCACAGAACGGACAGCATAAGAGAATGGATAAAGGCGTATTGTTTTGTTTTTTATGCGGATGCATATTGCGCTGTCAGATTGGAAAAAGAGCAAGAACACGATGAGAGCGGCCGCAAGCAAAGAAACAACCAAGGTTTTGCAGATATAATCAATAACCAAGCCGCTTTCGACGCCACTAAGTTCGGAGAACATGGTGAACAAAATGGAATCAAAGCCGATGTCGCCGTATTTACTGATATACCACTTCGCCGTCGCATAGGCGAGCACGGCAAACACGACCAAAAACGACAAAACAACGTTGAAAAGCTTGCCGAGTGGTTTTAGTTTTGATTCAGTCTTCTTTGTTTTATTCATTATTACTTTTTTTCACCAATATATTTTTATTCTCAAAAAGTGCGGCGATAAACGAAAAAACAACCGCCATGGGTATTGCAAATATGAGATAATCAACCGACATTTGCATGGTCATATTCGCAGACAAGGCCGTTGATGTAACCGCAACCTGGAACAAGCCCATCTTAATAAGTATACACGCGACGTTGATGAAAAGATTTGCCGTGGCATAGCAATAAATAAGACCGCGAACGGAAAGCTTATTCTTCCTCATGTGGTCAACAAGAGCAACCGATAACACCGCCGGGAAAAACAGCGTTATAAAAGCAAGCATTTTATCACTCCTTGAAATATATATGTTGATTATAGCATAATAAAAGCAAAACGCAAGCAGTCAAAGGCAGTTTCATGTCTTTTTCAGTCAAAAAGGCGCAATTGAGCACGCTTGACAAACCAAAACAGCAAAAGAGCGCGCCGTGTGCGGGGCGTACATTCTCGGTACCCATCGGTAAAATCGGGTTATCGCAAAAAAGAACTGCCGCAAAAGAAGCTTGCGGCAGTTCCGGGGTTTTATCACTTTTCGTCTTGGGGTTACATGGACTCCGGGGCGGAGACGCCGAGGAGGTCGAGGGCGTTCTTGAGGGTGATTTCGAGCGCCATGACGAGGCCGACGCGCTGGTTGGTGAGTTCGGGATCGTCGGGATTGTTGACGCGGGCGACGTTATAGTAGCTGTGATAGAGCTTGACGAGGGAGATAATGTACTCATTGACAATATTGGGCTTGCGGGTCTTGGCGGCCTTGGCGACGAGGCCGGGGAACTCGCTCATCATCTTCATGAGCTGAAGCTCCTTCTCATCGGTGAGGCGGTCATAGTTGTCAACGGGCTTGAAGGCGGGGATATCGGGGTTGCGGAGTATGGAGCACATACGGGAGTGGGCATACTGGGCGTAATAAACGGGGTTGTTGTTGTCCTTGGCGACGGCCTGCTTGATGTCAAAGTCCATCTGAGAGGAGATATCCTTGCAGCTGAAGAACCAGTGTGCCGCGTCAACGCCGACTTCCTCGGTGAGCTCGCGGATGGTGATGGCGTTGCCGGTGCGCTTGCTCATCTTGACCTCGACGCCGTTTTCGACCATGCGAACCATTTGAATGAGCTCGACGGAGAGGGTGTCCTCCGGGCAGCCGAGAGCGGAGAGGGCGGCCTGCATACGGGTGACGTAAGAGTGGTGATCCGCGCCCCAGAGGTTGACGAGCTTGGTGTAGCCGCGTTCGAGCTTGTAGACGTGGTTTGCGATGTCGGGGGTGAGGTAAGAGAGCGTGCCGTCACTCTTGCGGAGGACGCGGTCTTTATCGTCGCCATAGTCGGTGCTCTTGAACCAGAGTGCGCCGTCCTTTTCGTAAAGGAGACCCTTTTCGTCCATGAGCTTGAGGCAGTCGTTGATGCGCTGCTTGTTGTTTTCGTAGAAGAAGGTTTCATGCACCCAGGAGACGATGTTGACGCCGAAGTTCTTCAGGTCGCGGTCAATCTTGTCGAGCTCCAGCTTTTTGCCGGTCTCCATGAAGTAGTGCAGGCGCTCATCGCCGTCGACGGAGAGCCACTTGTCGCCGTCTTTTTCGGCGATCATGTCGGCAATGTGCTTGACGTCCTCGGCGTGATAGCCGTCTTCGGGCAGGGCGTACTCGTCGCCGCGGCCGAAGTGCTCATAGTAACGGGCGATGAGGGATTCGCCGAGCTTGACGATTTGGTTGCCGGCATCGTTGACGTAGAACTCACGCAGGACGTCATAGCCGCTCTTTTCGAGCAGGCGGCAGATGGCCTCGCCCCAAACGGCGTTGCGCGCGTGGCCGCAGTGCAGATCGCCCGTGGGGTTTGCGGAGACCCACTCGACGAGGATGCGCAGGCCGTTGCCGGAATCGTTTTTGCCGTAATCATCCTTGGCTTCGAGGACCTTGTTGATGACGCCGGAAAGTGCGTCGCCGCGCAGACGGAAGTTGATGAAGCCGGGCTTGGCCACGGTGATGGTTTCGGCTTCGGGGAGAGCCTCGCGCAGCTTGGCGGCAAGCTCTTCGCCGATTTCCATGGGGGGCATGTGCAGCTCGCGGGCAAGGCGCATGGCCGTGCTGGACGCATAGTCGCCCATTTTGGGGTCACGCGGGACTTCGACCAAGAGGGTGTTTTCATCGCCCTCGATGCCATAGCAGTCAAGCACTGCGTCGCTCAGGGCGGCATATATTTTTTTCTCAAAATCGCTCATTTTTCATTTGCCTCCATATTGATTGTGTTATAGATATTCTCGGCTGCGCATAAATCCTTCAACTGGCGGCAAAAGTCGTTTGCCGAATCGTTGTCCTGCATTATGAGCAAAATCGTGTCCGCACCGGCGAGCGAGCCGACAAAGCCGGGATGCTCCAGCTTGTCGATATACGCGCAGACGGCATTTGCCATGCTGATGATGGTTTTGACAACGATGATGTTCTGCACCGCCGTAAACGACGGGGCGGACATCTGCGCAATATACTGAAGCTGTTCAACACCCTTGCTGCCCTCACTCAAGCCCGGATCGGCCACATACATGGGCAGCCCGTCGGGTCCAATCTGCTTAACAAGGCCAAGGGCACGAATATCACGCGACACGGTGGACTGAGTGCACTCAATCCCGCGCGCGGAAAGGAGATCCATAAGCTCCTTCTGCGTCCTCACCTCGCGGCCGGATAGCAGTTCCAATATCAACTGCTGTCGTCGCGAATTCACGGACACCCCCCCAATCTTTCACGGAAATTCATGACGGAAATGTTATTCAATTTCAGTCAGTTTATTCATTATAACACGGCGCGTTAAAAAAAGCTATACTTATTTAGCACTCAAATTGCAACATTCCTTTACTTTTTCGTGCGAATTTCTTGTATATTCTTGCATTCGTATACAACGGGCACAAAAAAGCGAAAATCCCGGCGGCATAAACATTCATTTGCCGCCGGGAGATATGGTCAAATTGAGGGTTCTTCGCAGGGGAGGTCATCCTTGGGGATGCTGGCTGAGCTGGCCGAGGATTTTTGCAGACTGACATTGTTGCGGAAAACCGTGGGCGACATGCCCTTGAACTTGGCGAAGTTGGTGTTGAAGGTTTTGATGTTGTTGTACCCCACCTCGAAGGCGACGTCGATGACAAACTGGTCGGTCGTGGCCAAAAGCTCGCAGGCGCGATTGATACGCAGGTAGTTGAGGAGGGTTTCAAAGTTCATGTCGCAATAATAGAGCATGAGCTTGTTCATGGCAGAGGCCGACAGGCCGAAGCCGGAGGCCACCTGCTCGGCGTTGATGCTTTCAAGGGAGCAATTGCTGTGTATGTAATCCATGACGGCGAAGGCAAGCTCTTTGCCGGAGCGGTTGAATTTGCTTTTTGATTTGCCGTAAATATTGCGGTATTTCATTGGGGTGACGCCGACCTGCGTCACGAAGTTTTTCGACAGATGCGGCGCGTCGACAAAGCCGACGAGCACGGCAATCTCGTCGAGCGTGAGGCCGGTATAGATGAGATAATCGGACGCCTTGTCGATGCGGATGATGCTGACAAGCTTTGAAAACGACGTGCCGGTTATCTCGGATATTCGTCGGGAGAGAGTGGATTCGGACATGTAGAACGCGCCCGCGACCTTGGCAAGGGTGAGCTGCTCGGCGGAATGGCCGTAAATATAGCTGAGGATGGAGCTTTCGGCGGCGATGTCCTGCTCGTAGTCCTTTTCGCCGCGCTCGGCCATGATGTACCGGCGGTACATTATCATAAGCTCGATAATCTTGTTGGTGACATAAAGCTGAGTGAGGGGGCGCTCGGTGTTTTTGACGGTGGTGGAGCGCACACCAAGCTCGATTTTCAGCTGTTCCATGAGGGAATCGACGTGCGCGGCCTGAACGGAGTCAAGGTACATCACGGGCTCCATGTAGAGAAACTGCAATAGCTCACTGCTGTCCTTTTCAGAGCCGGGAATGCCTTTGAGGACGTAATTGATGTACTGATAGTCATAGACCAGGAGCATGAGCTGAATGGTCTGCTTGACGACGGTGATCTCGGTGATTTTCCACGGAGTGATGGCAATAAGCATATTGGGCTTGATTTCATACTCCACCCCGCCGATGACAAAGGTGCCCTTCCCCTGCTTGATATAAATGAAGCGGGCGGACTGGTGGATGAGCGCCTTGGTGGGGGCTTGTATGGCCTCATAGTCAAAGGAGCTGACAGTGGCCGGCTCGATGACGGCGGATAGATTGTCCTGAATACTCGCTGCCTTATTCATTAAGCATCACCTCAAGATCTTTCATGTATTTTGCG
Organism: uncultured Oscillospiraceae bacterium; assembly: GCA_964644305.1. Classification (GTDB taxonomy): domain Bacteria; phylum Bacillota; class Clostridia; order Oscillospirales; family Oscillospiraceae; genus Limivicinus. The sequence continues at coordinate 4,383 of CAZXVA010000017.1, read as the reverse complement.
ATTTGCAAGGATTTTTGCACTTGACGGCAAAACGCAGGAAAGACCAGCCGTATTTTTTGAGGATACGGCCGGCTTTCCCGATACGTTTGATTTAGGCGGACGATAGTCGAACTCATGTCGCCTAATGGAGTGATATGAAAGCGCAAAGGCAATTACAACATATTCGCTCCGGCGGTCGTGGATTCTACTGCTATTTTATCAGCTCAGGACGAGCATTGCAACAGTGAGAATCACGCCGGCGACAACTGCGAGGATGGCAAGGAGCTTGCCGGCGAATTTCAGCCAGGTCTCGTAAGGCACACGAGCCAGGGCAAGGCCGCCCATGATGAAGCCGCAGGTCGGAGTGAAGAGATTGACGAAGCCGTTGGCGGCGACGTTGATCATGATGGAGGTCTCCGCAGACCAGCCGAGGCCGGCAACTATCGGGGAAACGATAGGCGCGGAGAGGCTGGCAAGGCCGGAGGACGAGGGAACGAGGAAGCTCAGGCCGATGTGCAGCAGGTAGTCGAGCACGCCGAATATGGCAGCGGGCAGACCGGAGGCGGACAGAGCGGTGACAGATGCTTCAACAAGCCAAGTGCCGAGGCCGGTGGTGTTCATGATGACGGTGGTGGCGCGGGCAAGGGCGATGACGAGGTTGACGGAGATCATGTCGGCAAAGCCGGCGATGACGCACTTCATTATCCGGCTCTTGTCTTCAAGGCCGACAACGCCGATGATAATGCCCATGACGAGGAACCAAGTGGCGGCATCGTCGAACCACCAGTCACCAAGGCAGTTGCCGGTGAGGAATGAGCTGAAGCCGAGGGCGTTGTAAACGGTCTCGGTGAGGCTGCCCCAAGGAATGAAGCCGAGGATCATGATCACGAAGGACGCACCGAAGATCCACAGAACGGCCTTCTGACGGCCGGTGAGCTTGACGTCGTCGGCGATTTCGCCGGAGCCGTAGGCCTTGCGGCACTCCTCGAGCTGCTCGGCAGTGAGGATGGAGCCCTTGTTGGCCTTGACGCTCTTTGCATAGCGGGTGACGAAGAGCGCGGCGATGACGTAAGTAACAAGCCAGAGGATGATGCCTTCGGCATAGACAATGCCCATGTTCATCTCAACACCGACATCAGCCGCGGCGGCGACGGCTGCGCCGGTCGCGAACGGGTTGATAGTCGAGCCGAGAACGCCGGTGCCGGCGCCGAGGAGAACGGTGGCCGCGCCGACCAGCGGGTCAAAGCCGGCGGCGAGCATGGTGGTGGCAAGGAGAATGTAGAAGCCGACGGTCTCTTCGCCCATGCCGTAGGTCGTGCCACCGATGGAGAAGACGAACATCAGTATCCAAATGAGGGCGATTTCTTTGCCGTGGAGCTTCTTGACGAGCACTTGAACGCCGGTTTCAAGAGCACCGGTGGCGGTGACGATCGCAAGGAATGCGCCGAGGCAGAACACAAAGCCGATAACGTCGCCGGCGTTGTGCCAGCCGTTGATGGGCGCCATGAGAATGTCGCTGAAAGTCGCGCCGACAACTGCGGCTTCCTCACCGGTGTCGGGGTCGGTATAAGTCTGACCGGCGGCGAACCAGGTCACAACGGATATGATGAGAAGAATTGCTATGAGAATCGCGAAAGTACTGACTGAACGTCTTTTTTTCGTTCCTGCCATTAGAATTACTCCTTTACTCTTTTTTATTTTGCGGAAGAACCGGGATAGTGCCGGTTCTTCCTTATATTACTTTTCGATGACCGTGCCGGTCTTGCCTTCAAGCGCATCGGCGGCTCTTGCAAGGGAGGTGATGAGCGCAGTGCCCGTGCCGCCCTTGACAAACTCCATGCAGGATTCAACCTTGGGGAGCATGCTGCCGGGGGCGAACTGACCCTCTGCGATGTACTTCTCGGCCTCGGCCAAGGTCATGGAGGGCAGTTCCTTTTGGTCGGGCTTGTTGAAGTTGACGCAGACGCGGTCAACAGCCGTGAGGATGATGAGCTGGTCGGCCTTGACATCACGGGCTAGGAGCGCGCTGGCGCGATCCTTGTCGATGACGGCGGCAACACCTTCGAGGCCGCGCTCGGTCTCGACGACGGGGATTCCTCCACCGCCGACGGTGATGACAATGTCACCGGCGGAGACGAGCTGCTCGACAACGTCAAGCTCGACAATGCGCTTAGGGATAGGCGAGGGCACGACGCGGCGATAGCCGCGGCCGGCGTCTTCCACGAACACGAAGCCCTTTTCCGCCGCGATGGCATCTGCCTCTTCCTTGGTGTAGAAGCTGCCGACGGGCTTGGTGGGGTGCAGGAAGCCGGGGTCATTCTTGTCAACGACGACCTGCGTGACGACAGTGGCGCAGGGTTTGTTGATGCCGCGAGCCTTCAGCTCTTCCTGAATGGCCTGCTGGAGATGATAACCGATGTAGCCCTGAGTCATTGCGCCGCATTCGGGAAAGGGCATATACGGCGTGTTGCCGCCCTTGTTGGACGAAAATTCGAGCGCGAGGTTGATCATGCCGACCTGCGGGCCGTTGCCGTGGCCGATGACCAGCTCATAGCCAGCCTCAACGAGGTCGACGAGGGGCTTTGCGGTTTCTTTGACGAGTTTCAACTGCTCCTCGGGGGTCTTGCCAAGGGCGTTGCCGCCGAGTGCAACAACTATTCTCTTCCCCATAGCTTACTTGAGGGTGGCGTACATGACAGCCTTGATGGTGTGCATGCGGTTTTCCGCCTCGTCGAACTGACGAGCCTGCTTGCCGAGGAACACATCGTCGGTGACTTCCATTGCGGGGAGGCCGAACTTCTGATAGATATCCTCGCCGACGGTCGTCTCGCGATCGTGGAAGGAGGGCAGGCAGTGCAGGAAGATGGCGGTGGGCTTTGCCATGGCCATGACGTTGGCGTTGACCTGATACGGCAGAAGCAGCTCAATGCGCTTTGCCCACAGCTCTGCCGGCTCGCCCATGGAGACCCAAATGTCGGTATAAACGATGTCGCAGTCCTTCGCGCCGACGGAAACGTCATCGGTGAGAACTATCTCAGCGCCGGTCTCGGCGGCGACAGCACGGCACTTGGCAACGAGCTCTTCGTTGGGCATGAGCTCCTTCGGGCCGCATGCGCAAAAGCGCATACCGAGCTTGGAGCAGACGACCATGAGGGAGTTTGCGACGTTGTTGCGGGCATCACCGAAGAAGGTGAGCTTGCGGCCGCGCAGATCGCCGAACTCTTCCTTGGCGGTGAGCATGTCGGCGAGCATCTGAGTGGGGTGGAAATCGTCGGTCAGGCCGTTCCACACGGGGACGCCGGAGTACTTGGCGAGATCCTCAACGACGGACTGCTTGAAGCCGCGGTACTCAATGCCGTCGTACATGCGGCCGAGAACCTTGGCGGTGTCCGCGAGAGACTCCTTCTTGCCCATTTGGGAGGAGCCAGGATCGAGGAAGGTGACGCCCATGCCGAGGTCGCGAGCGCCGACCTCAAACGCGCAGCGAGTACGGGTGGAGGTCTTTTCAAAAAGCAGAACAACCTGCTTGTCGGTGAGGAACTTGTGCTCGACACCATTGGCCTTCATGCGCTTGAATTCAGCGGAAAGGTCGATGAGATAATTTATTTCTGCGGGGGTGAAGTCAAGAAGAGTGAGAAAGCTGCGGCCTCTGATGTTAACTCCCATAGTGATTTATCCTCCTTAAATAATGTATAGGTTATGGGGGCGGGATATACTGAAAAATTTTACTGACGGATTAATCGGCTCTGATGAGCGGCATGGACATGCAGCGCGGGCCGCCGCGACCACGGGACAGCTCTGCCGAGGGCATCTCCAGAACGGTCAGACCATGCTTGTTGAGAATTTCGTTGGTGACGTCGTTGCGCTGGTAGACAACGATCTTGCCCGGCGCGATGCACAGGGTGTTCGAGCCGTCGTTCCACTGCTCGCGGGCTGCCGCGATGAGGTCGTTGCCGCCGCAGTAGATGAGCTCGACATCGTCAACGTGGGTGTACTTTTCGAGGATGTGCTTGAGGTCGGAGTCGATGCGGCGGATGACAAGATCGGTCGGATCGTCCTTGCCCGGAGTGATTTCGTACACGGTGAGAGGGCCGAGAATCGCGGGGTGGATGGTGTATTTGTTGACGTCAATCTGAGTGAAGACGGTGTCAAGGTGCATGAACGCGCGGCAGTTGGGAATGTCAAATGCGAGCACGGTGCGGATCTTGGCGTTGGGGTCAGAGAACAGCTGGCGGGCGGCAAGCTCGATGCCGTCGGGGCTGGTGCGCTGGGAGATACCGATTGCCAGGGTGTCCTCGGTCAGGTTGAGAACGTCGCCGCCTTCGATGTTGGCGTGGAAGTCGCGGTCATAGTAGCGGGTGATGAGCCCCTCGAAGTCGGGGTGATATTTGAAGATGTAATCGG
>CAZXVA010000016.1:0-29882 GCA_964644305.1 uncultured Oscillospiraceae bacterium | reverse complement strand
TGTGCTACCTTTACACAATCCCGCTAAACGCGAGTATTATTATACCGCGTATTTTCTGTTTGTCAAGAGTTTTTTGCTGTGTTTTTGTCCTTTTTCACTCCCGCTCCAGTGCGGCGAGCTTGAGGCAGACGCAGAAGACGTGCATCGCCTTTTCAAGCTCGTCAAGAGAGGGGTAGGACGGGGCGATGCGGATATTGGAGTCGTCGGGGTCGACGCCGTAAGGGTAGGTCGCGCCGGCGCCGGTCATCACCACGCCCGCCTCCTTGCACAGGGCGAGAGTGCGCTTGGCAAGGCCGGGGTCGGTGTACACCGAGACAAAGTATCCGCCGCGCGGGCGCTGCCAATGCGCGATGCCGCAGGGGGCGATCTCCTCATCGAGCGTGTCGAGCACGCACTTGAACTTCGGCGCGAGCACCGAGGCGTGCTTTTTCATAAGCTCAAGCGTGTGCGCCCTATCCTTGAGATAGCGCACATGGCGGAGCTGATTGACCTTGTCATAAGAGATTATCTGCACGCCGGTGAGCTTGACGAGCCGGGCGAGGTTGGCCTCGCTCGTGGCGAGGACGGATATGCCCGCGCCGGGGAAGGTAATCTTCGACGTGGAGGCAAATTCATACACCATGTCGGGGTTGCCTGCCTCGCGGCAGAGCGTGAGAATGTCCTCAAAGGGCTCAAACTCGCCGTCAAACTCGTGGACGCAGTAAGCATTGTCCCACATGAGCATGAAGTCCGGCGCGGCGGGCTTCATGGCGGCAATGCGGCGGATGGTGGCGTCGGAATAGACTATGCCGTCGGGGTTTGAATACTTCGGCACGCACCACATGCCCTTGACCGCGGGGTCTTGAATCAGGCGCTCGACCATGTCCATATCCGGGCCGGCGGGCGTCATGGGCACGGTGATAAGCTCGAAGCCGAAGCTCTCCGTGACCTTGAAATGACGGTCATAGCCCGGCGCGGGGCAGAGCCACTTGACCTTGTCGAGCTTGCACCACGGCTTTTCGGCGTGATTAAGCCCGTGTGTGTACGCCTTGGCGACGGCGTCATACATCAGCTGCAACGACGCGCAGCCGCCGATGAAGCACTCTGACGCCTTGCAGCCGAGAATATCCGCGAAAAGCGCCTTGGCCGCCGGGACGCCGCCGAGCTCGCCGTAATTCCTCACGTCCAGCCCGTCGGATATGCAGTCCTCCGGGTCGGTGATGGCGGTGAGAATATCGCTGACGAGGTCGAGCTGCTCACGGCCGGGCTTGCCGCGTGCCATGTTGAGCTTCAGCCCCAGCGCCTTGAGCGCCTCAAACTCGGCCTTCACGGCCTCGTACCGCGCACTGCGCTCCGACGCCGTCATTTCGCTGTATTTTTCGGACATACCGTTATGCCTCCTATTATATATGGTATACCGTGGTTTTCACCACTTGTTTTCAACCTTTTCGGCAAAGCCGGGGAAGTCGCGCACCTCAATGACCTCGCCGTCGTCCAAAACGGCCTTGCCGGTGAAGAGGCCGAACACCTGATGCTGGTCGGACTTCAAGAGCTTGAAGTCGGTGCAGGCGGCGCGATCGAGCACGGGGACGAAGTCCATTTCAAAGCGCCCGTCGTCGGAGGTGAACGTCCACGGGGACATGAAGTCCCGCTCATTGCCGGGGATATTGAACTTCACCTGAGAAAGCTTATGCGCGCGACCGTTGTAAAAGAGCATGTTCTCGCTCGCAGCGGCGCAGTTGCCGAAGCCGTAGCCGATGTTCCAGCCGAACGGGACGCCGTTGACGTGATAGGACGCGCTGCCCCAATACCAGGTGTTGTGATACGTCCACACGCCGCGCCCCCAGTCGAGCACGGCGAAGGAATCAACGGGGTCAAACTCGTAAAGCCGGTCGCCGTACTTGACGCTGCCCTTGGCGCGCATGCAGTTGATTTTCTGATTATAATAGAAGTGGCCGGGCTTGTCGAACGGGGTGCATATCACCATGCTCTCCTCCGGCTCGTCAAAAAGCTCGACATTGGCCAAAAGCGCGCCCTCCGGGCCGAAGGCATCCATGCGCGCGGTGAGCACACGGCGGCCGCTGCCGTCGTTTTCATAGCTGATGGAATAGCCCTTGCCGCCGTGGCGCACATCGCCGCACTTGGAGCTTTCCGGCATGCCGACTGCGCCCATGGGCATGAAGCACATGGGGCTTTTAGTGATTTCCCAGCCCTCGGCAAAGTCCAAAAGGGACACGCTGTCCAGCCCCATATAGCCGTTGTCGTCAATGGTGAGGGCGAGGGCGAAGCGGCCGTTGTTGATGAGATAATAATCCCATTCCTTTATGCGCATTTTCGGCGCCTTGACGGCCTTGCGGGAATAGACGGGCAAAAGGCTTTTGGCATAGCCCGGTTCGGTCAGGTCACCGGCGTCATTCAAAAGGGGTATTGCGCTTTTGATTTCATGCTGCATAATTTACACTCCTTTTTGCCTTATATCGCGCCCGGCGAACGGCAGGCGCATGAACTCGCCGGATATGCGCGAGCATATCTGCGGATTATAACGGCGCTGAAGCTCTTCGTCGGTGCAGTTGGTGCTGATTATCATCTTTTTGCCGGCGACGAGGCGGGTGTTGATGAGGGTGTAGAGCGCGCTGACGGACATGGGGGTGTTCATCTCCGTGCCGAGGTCGTCGAGAATCATGAGGTCGCATTCGAGCATGTTTTTCACGCGCGCGGCGGCGGCGCGGCCGGACTCGCTGTCACGGGCGAATTTCTGCTGCTCAAAGGCGTCAAGCGCGACGGCGGCGGAATCATAGCACACGGAAAGCCCCTTGTCGGACACGACGCGCGCGATGCACGCGGAAAGATAGGTTTTGCCGAGGCCGGTGTCCCCCTGCAAGAGCAAATTGGAGCTGACATTGGGGAAATTGTCGGCAAAGCGGCGGCATATTTCATACACCTTGCCCATCGTCTCGCGCGGGATGACGCCGTAGCGCGGATCGAATTCGTCGGGATAAAGCGCGAGGTCAAAGCTTTCGAAGCTCTCGCTGCCGTGGCGCAAAAGTGCGCCCAGCTCGCGCGTAACCTCGCGGTTATACTGCCTGACAAGGCAGTCGCACATGCCCCCGTCCGGGAGTGTACCCGTGTCGCGGCATTTGGGGCAGGAATAAATCTCGTCCAGCCAGTCGACGGGCATGCCGTGCTCGGTCATCAGCTCGGCGCGGCGCATTTGCAGGTCGAGATTTTCTTTTTCCAGCGCGTCCAAACGCGCCTTGAGATCCGGCGCGCGCGACACGGTCAGGCGCACAAGCGTCACCATCTGGGCGCGGAGGGTCGCGTCAATCTCGGCAAGCTCCGGCGCGCGGCGGTATGCAAGCGCCTGACGGCGCTCATGCTCGGCGGCGTTTTCGGTGCGGGTTCTGTCCAGCTCGTCTCTTGCGCGCGCAAGAAGCCGTCCGTCATAGCTCATCTGTCACACCCCTTTTCAGGTCAAATTTTGTCCAGCATTGCGTCAAGCCCGTCGAAGTCCGACGGGCGGCTGCCGCGCGGCTCGACCTTGACCTTTCGCGCGTCGCCCCGGCGGCGCGGGTCTTTTTGCTCAATCTCCTCCGGGGTGAAAAGTCCGCTGTCGCGCCAGGAAGAGATGATTTTGTTCATATAGCTCCAACGGAGTGCGCCGGTGTTGGTGACGGTGCGGTCATACGCGATGGCGATGGACTGCGCGTCATAGCCCATGTCAAGCCAAGAGGAAATATACTCCGTCTCGGTCTTCGTCAGCTCACGCCCGGCGATGCCCATGGCCTCTTTGGCCTCGGCAAGGGCGGTTTTGCGCGCGGCGAGCGCGCGGATATACTCCTCGGCCTGTTCAAGGGTGAGGATTTCGCGGTTTGCCCAGCGGTACGCCTCTTTTTCAAGCGCACGCGCGCTTGGGCGGCGCGAGGTGCCGTAACGCTCGGAATACTGCTTGCCGACGTGGTTTATAAGCAGCATTATCACGTCTGCCGGGAGGGCGAGATAATCATATATCCCAAAGAGCGTTTTCATATCCACAGAGCTCAGCGCCCTGCCCATGACGCGCTGCGCCTCGGCGAGGATGGCCGCGAAGCGCTCATCCTCGCGGGAGCGGCGGGCAAGCTCCGCCGCGCGGTATTCCGGGAGGGTGTCCTCCGGCGCTTGCGGCGCGCTCTCGCGCGCCGACGCGCCCACCGCGCGCCCCGCGTTTATCTCCGCGTCGGCAGTAGCGGCGCTTGCGCTCGCGGCGGCGGGCGAAAAATCGCCCGCAGCGCCGCCCTGCGTCAGCCGCGTCAGCTTTTCGTCGGCGGCGTCGATTTCGCGGCGGGTGCGGCAAAGGTCGCGTGCGGCGCGCTCGGCGTCGAGCGTGCCCGTGCGCACGCGATAAAGGTAAAGCAGCGCCACGTCGCCGTCATGCGCGGCGATAAGCCGGTCGAGAACGGCGGGGGATATAAAGTTTTCGGGCACGGAATGCTCCATGTGAATGACCTCTGATGTTAGGCGAACGGAAGTCGAACCCCGTTCGCCCATTATAACGCAAAAAATGTGGCCTAAATGTAAAAGTAATTATAACATTATTTTTATCTTGTCGCAATAGGGATAAATGTGCTATAATGCACAATGTATAATTACGAATAGCTATGACTATTAGATACAAAGGAACTGATCAAATGCTGGAGCTTCTTTCACCCGCCGGGTCGCCGGAGGCTGTCATAGCCGCGGTGCAAAACGGCGCGGACGCGATATATCTCGGCATGGGCGACTTCAACGCCCGGCGCGGGGCGAAAAATTTCACGAACGAAGAATTTGAAAAGGCGGTGTCATACTGCCGGGTGCGCGGGTGCAAGGTGTACGTGACGCTCAACACCCTTGTCAATGACCGCGAGATGAGCGAGGCCGTCGCGGCGGCAAAGCTTGCCTCCGACTGCGGCGCGGACGGGATTATCATTCAGGATCTCGGCCTCATCTCGGCCATTCGCCGCGCCCTGCCGGACATCCCGCTGCACGGCAGCACGCAGATGAGCCTGCACAATCTCGCCGGGGTTCGGGCCGCGGCGGAGATGGGGCTGACGCGCGCGGTGCTCGCGCGCGAGCTGAGCCTGGAGGAAATTAAATACATCACGGCAAACTCCCCCATTGAGATTGAGGTTTTTGTGCACGGGGCATTGTGCTTTTGCTATTCCGGGCAGTGCTATATGTCCTCGCTCATCGGCCGGCGCAGCGGCAACCGCGGCATGTGCGCCCAGCCCTGCCGCATGCAGTATTCCCTCGGCGGGCGCATGGACGATCACCCCATGTCGCTCAAGGACAACTGCCTTGTCGACCGGCTCGGCGAGCTGGAGGAGGCGGGCGTGGCCTGCGTGAAAATCGAAGGGCGCATGAAGCGCCCGGAGTACACCGCCATCGTCACCGGCATATACTCCAAGGCCATTAAAGAGCACCGCCAGCCCTCCGCCGAGGAGATGAACATGCTCACGCGCGCGTTTTCCCGCCAGGGCTTCACTCAGGGCTATTTCAACGGGGACAAAAAGGACATGTTCGGCGTGCGCACCGAGGCCGAGGAAGGCACGGAAAAAATGTTCACCGTCGCCCGCCGCGGCTATGCCGAGGGCGAGCTGCGCCGCGTGCCCGTGCATTTTTACACCGTGGCCGAAAAGGGTGAGCGCATCCGCGCCATCGCCTTTGACGACGACGGCCACAAGGCCGTCACCTACGGCCCCGTGCCCGAAAAGGCGCAGAAGCAGGGGCTGACTGACGCATATCTCATCGAGCAGATGTTCAAAACCGGCGGCACACCGTATAACGTGGTGGAAAACAAGGCCAAGTCCGACGCGGGGCTGTTTTTGCCCGCGGCGGAGATAAACGAGCTGAGGCGAAAGCTGATATCCGCGCTGTCCGCCCAGCGCGCAGTGCCGCCCACGCGGCGCGCGCTCGCCCTGCCCCCTCCGCCGAAAAACGTCGCCACCGTGGCAGACCCCAAGCTCATCATCCAGGTGCGCACGGCAGAGCAGCTGACAGGCGAGCTTGCCGACTTGCGCCCGGCGTATATCTATGTCCCCGCGCACGTCATGGCGGAGAACCCCAAGCTGGTGCTGCCGTTTGTGGAAAAGGGAAGTGTGCCGGTGGCGGTGCTGCCGCGCGTGGTGAACGACGAGCAGATGAAAGAGGTTTACGCCCTTTTGCAGAAGCTTTTCGATTACGGCGTGAACGAGGCGCTGGTGGGCAACCTCGGCCAGGTGGTGATGGCGCGCGCGGCGGGCATGAAGCTGCGCGGCGACTTCGGGCTGAACGCCTTTAACTCTTACACGCTGGAAATGCTGTCCGACATGGGCTTCCTCTCCGCCACGGCGTCCTTCGAGCTGCGCATCGCGCAGATAAAGGACATGGCCAAGCCCCTCGACACCGAGCTTATCATCTACGGCCGTCTGCCGCTGATGGTGACGGAGCAGTGCATCATAAAAGAAAGCGCCGGCCGCTGCAACTGCCAGACCCCCGCCCAGATGGGCGACAGAATGGGGTCGGTGTTCCCGGTGGTGAAGGAATACGGCTGCCGCAACGTGGTGTATAACGCGCACAAGCTCTATCTCGCGGACAAGAAGGAAGACCTTTATTCCGCGGGGCTGTGGGGGCTGAGGATGATGTTCACCACGGAGAGCGCGCGCGAGTGCGTGGAGGTTGCCAAGGGGCACATGGGGCTTTCCGACTATAAGCCGAACGTGTTGACCCGCGGGCTTTATTACAGAGGAGTGGACTGACACAATGCGCATTATACTCGCCTCTGCCTCGCCCCGTCGGCGCGAGCTGACGGAGATGCTGGGACTGGAGATAAAAATAATCCCCGCCGTGGGTGAAGAGCGCGCCCCCGTGGGCGTGTCCCCGGCGGAGGTGGTTTGCGCGCTGGCGCGCGCAAAATGCGAAGAGGTCGCGCCCAATTGCGCGCCGGGCGAGGTGTGCGTCGCGGCGGACACGATAGTCCGGCTCGACGGCAAAATCCTCGGCAAGCCGCATTCGGAGGCCGAGGCGCACGACATGCTCGCGGCGCTGAGCGGCCGCGCGCATGAGGTTTACACCGGCGTGGCGGTTTGCCGCGACGGCGTGCTGCTGACCGAGGCCGAGCGCACAACGGTGCACTTTCGCAACATCGCGGAGGAGGAAATCGCCGCGTATATCGCCACGGGCGAGCCGATGGACAAGGCCGGGGCTTACGGCGCGCAGGGCAAGGGCGCGGTGTTCGTCAAGGGGATAGAGGGCGACTTTTTCAACGTGATGGGTCTGCCGCTGTGCCTTTTGGACAGAATGCTCAAGGCCGTGGGCGCAGGAACAATTTTGGGGTTTTAACCGTCTGAGGGAGTGAACACTCTTTGAAGGATTACTTAAAGAAAAACGGAATACGCATCGGCATCATCGTCATTGCCGTCGCGATTATAATCGCGTTTTCAAACGTGGCGCGCAACGGCGAGATTAGCCTCCTGCAAAACGCCACGGGCGTTTTGGAAGCGCCGATTAAAAAGGTTTTAAGCTCGACCGTCGGCTGGTTTGACACCATCTACGGGTATCTTTACGAGTACGATTCTCTGCAGGCGGAGAACGAATCGCTCCGCTCGCAGCTGGCCGAGGCGCAGCAGTCGGCGCGCGACGGCATCGCCGCCTCGGAGGAGAACACCCGCTTGCGCCAGCTGTTGGAGTTTCGCGAAAAGCACACCGACTATGAGCTTGAATCGAGCAAAGTGGTTTTGTGGTCATCGTCCAACTGGTCGTCGTCTTTCACCATCAGCAAGGGCGCGAGCAGCGGCATTGAGCTCAACGACCCCGTCATCACCGAGTACGGCGTCGTCGTCGGGCAGATTACCGAGCTGGGCGAAACCTGGGCCACCGTCAGCACACTCATCGACGTTGACATGTCCGTGGGCGCTTACGTCGGGCAGTCCGGCTCGTCGGGCATGTCGGTGGGCGAATTCGCGCTGATGAAGAAAAAGCAGGCCAAGCTCACCTTCCTTGCCGAGGGCGCGCAGATTTTCGTCGGGGACGAGGTGTTGACCTCCGGCTCGGGCGGGGCGTTCCCGGCGGGGCTGCTGATAGGGACGATTACGAACGTGCAGACCGAGGCGGGCGGCCAGATTGAATACGGCCTCATCAAGCCCGAATGCAACTTCGAGTCTCTTGTGCAGGTGTTTATCATAAAAAGCTTTGAAATGGTGGAATAAGCTTTGAATCTGAACTTAAAAGAAATATTTTCTCCGCAGAATGTCAAGCGGCTTTTGCAGTATGCGCTTTATATGTTTCTCTCCCTTGTGGCGCAGAACATGCTCTTCACCGAGCTTCGCCCCTTGGGCGTGTGCCCGATGGTGCTGCCCGCGGTGGCGGTGGCGGTGGGCATGTTCGAGGGGGCGACGTGGGGCGCGGTGTTCAGCCTGATTATGGGCATATTCGCCGATATGGCCTTTATCGAAAACACCATCACCTTCACCGTCCTCTTCCCCGCGCTGAGCTTCGTGACGGGCTTTGTCGCGCAGTTTTTCATCAACCGCCGCTTTTTCGCGTACATGGGCGCGACGCTCATCGCGCTCATCGTCACGGGCGTAGTACAAATGCTCAAAACCGCCGCGCTGGATGCGTGGTCTGCCACGATGCTCGTGACCGTGCTTTTGCAGACGCTGTGGTCGCTGCCCTTTGCGGTGCCGGCCTATTACCCGCCGGCGGAATGGATTGAATAAACGGACACGCCGAACACGGCAAACACACGCACCCCCGCGCGTTTGAAACATTATCGCGCACGACTCAGAAAGGATTCCTCCATGCATCAACGACTCGTCAAAGAGGGCAGAATAATCGCCCTTATAGTGATATTGATCCTCCTTTTGTCGGTTTACGCCTTTGAGCTTTACCAGCTGCAAATAATCGAGGGCGAGAATTACTATAACCAAAGCAGCGAGATCACCACCGAGCGGCGCACAATCACCGCCGCGCGCGGCAACATTCTCGACCGCCTTGGGCGCGTTTTGGTGAGCAACACCGAGGTTTATAACCTCACCATCGACACCACCAAGCTCTTTGCAAACGAAGACCCGAACGAAACCATACTCAACATCGTCAGCATGGTGGAAGGCTATGGCGACGAATACACGGACGATTTGCCCATCACGCGCGAGCCGCCGTTTGAATACGTCGAGGACATGACCGAAATTCAAAAAACCATGCTCAAGGCGTACATCCAGGACAAAAAGGACGCGCTGAAAGAAATCTGCGTCGACCCGGAAAACCCCACGGCGGTGGAACTGATGAGCTATATGCGCACGCGCTATGAAATAAACAACAGCTATTCCGCGCGCGACATGCGCACCATCGCCGGCGTGCGCTATTCCATCAACGTGCGCTACGCCATCAACACGGCCGACTACGTCTTTGTTCAGGACGCGAGCATGAACCTCATCACCTCCATCATGGAGAATAAATATAACGGCATCAACGTCAACCGCGCCTATCAGCGCGAATACGGCACCGATTACGCCGCGCACATCCTCGGCTACGTCGGGCTTATGACGCAGGAGGAGTATGAAAAATACTCCCTTTTGAAATACTCCACCGACGCCAACGTCGGCAAGGACGGCGTGGAATACGCGTTCGAGACGTATCTGCACGGCAAGGACGGCATAGTGGAGGAGACCAAAAACGCCTCCGGCACGGTGCTGAGCACGGTTTACGTCGAAGAGCCCGTCCCCGGCAACCACATCTATCTCACCATTGACGAGGTCTTGCAGGAGCAGACCGAGCGTATCTTGAACGCCGGTGTGCAGGATCTCATCAAAACCCGCGCGCAGGAGCGCGCCGAGGGTATCGCCCGCGGCGACTATGACCCGAACATGAAAGACGAGATAACCGGCGCGGCCGCCGTCGTCGTCAAGGTGGACACGGGCGAGCCGCTCGCCATGGCGAGCTGGCCGACATACGACGTGTCCACGATAATCGAGAATTATCAAGAGCTTTTGGCCACGCCCAACGCCCCGCTTTTCAACCGCGCACTCATGGGCGCTTATGCGCCGGGCTCGACCTTCAAGCCCGTCACGGCCATCGCCGCGCTCAACGCCGGCGTCGTCAACACCGAGGATCAGGTCAAGTGCGAGGGCGTTTTCACCCGGTACTCGGCGGAAGGCTATTCCCCTGAATGCTGGATTTGGAACGCCACGAGCGAGCACATCACCCACCCGCTCGAAAACGTGTCCACCGCACTGCGCGACTCTTGCAACTATTACTTTTACACTATCGGCCACGATTTGGGCGTTGACTACCTCGGCGAGGTGGCAAACGCGTTTGCGCTGGGAGTGTCGACGGGCATTGAGCTGGTTGAAACCAAGGGCAACATGTCAAACCGCGAAAACCACTATGACTACGCGGGCGCCGAGTGGCGTATAGGTGACACGCTGCAGGCCGCCATCGGCCAGTCAGACAGCATTTTCACCCCGCTTCAAATGGCCGAGTATTGCGCCACGCTCGCAAACTACGGCGACCGTCACTCCGCCTCCATCCTCAAAACCGTCCGCAGCTATGATTACAGCGAAAAGGTGTATGAGCGCGAGCCGGAGGTGCTCAGCCACGTGGAGTCCGCCGAGTATAACTGGGCGGCGATTAAAGAGGGCATGCACCTCGTGGTAAACGCCACGAGCAACCAGCAGCTTTATGAGCTGTTCGCCACGTGCAAGTTCACCCGCATCGGCACTGAGGGCCAGCACGGCGTCAACGGCAAAACCGGTACCGCCCAGAAGGGCGAGGGCATCACCAACGACGGTATGTTCATCTGCTACGCCCCCGCCGATGACCCGGAAATCGCCATCGCCATCATCGTCGAGCGCGGCGGTTCGGGTGCAAACACGGCGTTCATCGCCAAAAACATTCTCGACGCTTATTACGTCATACGCAGCTACAGCGACTCCTCCGAGGAGGAAATGACGCTCCTGCGCTGATTCGCCCGTTGAGTCAAAAGCGAAAAACGTTCAATTTTAGTGCAAATTGCTGTTGCAGTTTGCCGCGAGTGTGTTTATAATATTCCAAAGAGAGTTTAGAAGTTAGCATAGGAATGAGAGGACAAATATGAACATTGCTTTGATGGCACACGACAGGAAAAAAGAGCTGATGGTGCAGTTTTGCATCGCCTATTGCGGCATACTGGCCGAGCATTCGCTGTGCGCCACGCATGTCACGGGCAAGCTCGTGTCAGAGTCCACGGGTCTGCCGATAACGCTGTATCTCCACGCCGACCAGGGCGGCGCACAGCAGATCGGCGCGCGCATCTCCTTCAACGAGATTGACCTTGTGCTGTTCTTCTGCGACCCGGCCAACCCCAAGGGCTTTGACGACATCAACAAAATCGAGCGCCTTTGCGACCAATATCAGATTCCCTTCGCCACCAACGCCGCCACGGCGGAGGTTTTGGTGCAGGGTCTGCGCCGGGGCGACCTCGACTGGCGCAACATCGTCAACCCCGCCACCAAGCGCTGACGCGCCGCGCGCGTCAACGGGGCTTGCCCCGTTTAAGCGCCCCACTGCGTCTTTAACCAGCCCCCAAGTCAGGGGGCTGTGCGCCGTTTTTCGACTCATGAGATGAAAGGAAATTTGTAATATGGCCAAGGTATCTCCGCGCACACTTTCCGGCTTCATGGAGCTTTTGCCCGCCCGGCAGCAGAAAATGGAGCGCATGAAGGACACTCTCCGCCGCTGCTACGCCTCTTACGGCTTCGCCCCGCTCGACACCCCGGTGATTGAATCGGCCGAGGTGCTGCTGGCCAAGGGCGGCGGCGACACGGAAAAGCAGATTTATCGCTTCAACAAGGGCGAGAGCGACCTCGCCTTGCGCTTTGACCTGACCGTGCCGCTCGCAAAATACGTCGCCGCGCATTACGGCGAGCTGACCTTCCCCTTCCGCCGGTATCAAATCGGCAAGGTGTACCGCGGCGAACGCGCCCAGCGCGGGCGCTTCCGCGAATTTTATCAGGCGGACATTGACATCATCGGCGACGGCAAGCTCGACATCATAAACGAGGCCGAGATCCCCGCTATTATATACGACACCTTCACCGCCCTCGGTCTTAAAAAATTCAAAATCCGCGTCAACAACCGCAAGCTCTTAAACGGGTTTTACGCCATGAACGGCATGAGCGAGCGCGCCGGCGACATCATGCGTACCGTCGACAAGCTCGACAAAATCGGCGCGGAAAAGGTCAAGCAGCTGCTCATCGACGAGGTGAAAATGCTGCCCTGCAAGGCGGAAAACGTGCTCGACTTCATGGCCATCAAGGGCACGAACAGCGAGGTCATCGAGTCCTTGGAGCGCTATCGCGGCATGGACACGACCTTTGACACCGGCCTTGACGAGCTTATCACCGTCACCCGTTACCTCGCCGATTTCGGCGTGCCGGAGGAGAATTTCGCCGTTGACCTGACCATCGCGCGCGGGCTGGACTATTACACCGGCACGGTGTACGAAACCGAGATGACCGAGCACCCGGAGATAGGCTCTGTCTGCTCCGGCGGGCGCTATGACAGCCTGGCCGAGTATTACACGGACAAGACCCTCCCCGGCGTGGGCATCTCCATCGGGCTGACGCGGCTGTTCTACGTGCTGGGTGAACAAGGCCTTTTGAGCGACGAGGGCGTCGACGCGCCGTGCGACGCGCTGGTCATCCCCATGACGGACGAGCTCGGCTTTGCCATCTCCGCCGCGGCGAAGCTTCGCGCCGCCGGGATACGCACCCAGCTTTACAGCGAGAAGAAAAAGTTCAAGGCCAAGATGAGCTATGCCGACAAAATCGGCGTGCCGTATGTCATCTTCGTGGGCGAGGACGAGATAAACGAGGGCGTTCTCTCCGTCAAGGACATGACCACCGGCGTGCAGAAAAAGCTGAGCATCGCCGAGGCAGCCGAGGACATCGTCTCCGTGCTCGATGAGCGCGCGGCACACCCGCTCATTATTGATTAACTTTTATTTTTGAGATAGAAGAGAGGCAAAACTATGTTTCAGTCACGTACACACACCTGCAATGAATTGCGCCTTGCCAACGTCGGCGAGAAGGTGAAGCTGGTCGGATGGATGGAAAACGTCCGCGAAGTCGGCAGCAACTTCGCCTTTGTCGTCCTGCGCGATTTTTACGGCACGAGCCAAATCGTCATCGAGAGCGAGGACATGCTGCGCATTGTCAAGTCCGTCAACAAGGAGAGCACCATCTCCGTCGAGGGCACGGTGCGCGAGCGCGCCAGCAAAAACCCCAAGCAGGACACCGGCGACGTCGAGGTCGTGCCGGAGAAAATCGAGATTCTCGGCAAATGCCGCTACAACGAGCTGCCCTTTGAGATAAACCGCAGCCGCGAGGCCGACGAGACCGCCCGCTTGAAATACCGCTATCTCGACCTGCGCAACCACGCCGTGAAAAAGAACATCATTCTCCGCTGCAATGTCATCGCCGCCCTGCGTCAGGCGATGACCGCCCACGGCTTTTTGGAGATAACCACCCCCATCCTCACCGCCTCCTCCCCGGAGGGCGCGCGCGACTATCTCGTCCCCGCGCGCAAGCACCCCGGCAAGTTCTACGCCCTGCCGCAGGCGCCCCAGCAGTTCAAGCAGCTGCTTATGACCTCCGGCTTTGACCGGTATTTCCAAATCGCCCCCTGCTTCCGCGACGAGGATGCGCGCGGCGACCGCTCCCCCGGCGAGTTCTACCAGCTGGACATGGAGATGGCCTTTGCCACGCAGGATGACGTTTTCGCCGTGTTGGAGGACGTTTTGCCCCCGATTTTCGCGAAATTCGGCACTTATAACGTCGCCTCCGCTGCCCCGTTCAAGCGCATCGGCTATGTCGAGGCGATGGAGCGCTACGGCTCGGACAAGCCCGACCTGCGCATTGACCTGCACGTGGAGGACATCACCGCGCTCACGCGCGAGACCGAGTTTGCCCCGTTCAATGCCGAGGGCGCGGTCGTCAAGGCCGTGGCCGTGTCCGACTGCGCGCTCACGCGCAAGCAGATTGACAAGCTGTGCACCGATGTCGAGGTTCAGTCCGGCGCCAAGCCCTATTGGTTCAAGCTCGATGAGTCCGGCGCGATTGCCGGCGGCGTGGCCAAGTTCCTGACCGACCGCGTTGACGCGCTGACCGCCGCGCTCGACCTCAAGCCCAACACTCTCGTGGCCGTGGCCGTCGGCAACAAGCTTCAGGCGCAGAAAACCGCCGGCGTCATGCTCAAGATGCTGGGCGCGGCCTGCCCGAACCACATGGACAAAGAGCGCTATGAGTTCTGCTGGATTGTTGACTTCCCGATGTACGAAATCGGCGATGAGTCCGGCGAGCTTGAGTTCTGCCACAACCCGTTCTCCATGCCCTCCGGCGGGCTGGACATTCTGCTCGCCGCCGAGCGCGGCGAGATTGACCCGCTCACCATCACCGCAGACCAGTATGACCTCGTCTGCAACGGCGTGGAGCTCAGCTCCGGCGCGGTGCGTAACCACGACCCCGAAATCATGATAAAGGCATTTGAAATGGTGCGCCTGGGCGAGGAAGACGTGAAGAAAAAGTTCCCTGCGATGTACAATGCGTTCTGCTACGGCGCGCCCCCTCACGCGGGCATCGCGCCGGGCGTTGACCGCATGGTCATGCTCCTCGCCGGGGAGGACAGCATCCGCGAGATTATCCCCTTCCCCATGAACAAAAACGCAATGGACGTCATGATGGGCGCGCCCTCCACGGTCGAGCAAAAGCAGCTTGACGAGCTGCACATCGCGCTCGTGGGCGAGCCGGAAGAGTAACACAAACAAGATAAAGCCGTCGGCGTATCCCTGCCGACGGCTTTTTGAAAACGAGGTGTGGCAATGTATTCCAAGGTCAAGAGCTTCGGCGTGACCGGTGTGGGCGGGTACGAGGTGTCGCTGGAGGTTTATATTTCCGGCGGGCTGCCCGCGTTTGACATCGTGGGTCTGCCGGACGCGGCGGTGAAGGAGGCGCGCGAGCGCGTGCGCGCCGCGGTGAAAAACAACGCCTTCGCCTTCCCTGTCAGCCGCATTACGATAAATCTCGCCCCGGCGGACAAGAAAAAGGCCGGGACGGTGTATGATCTGCCGATGCTGGTGGCGATACTTGCGGCAAACGGCGAGCTGCCCGCGCCGCCGGAGAATTGCGCGTTCATCGGGGAGCTGTCGCTCACGGGCGAGGTGCGCCCCGTGGCGGGTGCGCTGCCCATGGCAATCGCGGCGCAGCGCGCCGGGATTGAGCACTTTTTCGTCCCGGCGGAGAATGCGCGCGAGGCCGCCTTTGCCGACGGGGTGAAGATCTACCCCGTGAAAACCGTGCGGGAGCTGGCCGAGCACTTGCGCGGCGAGGTGCCGATCGAGCGCGCCGAGTGCCCGGATATGCGCGGCGAGGCCGCGCCGGGCGCGGACTTTGCCGACGTCAAGGGGCAGGAAAACGTCAAGCGCGCGTTTGAAATCGCCGCCGCAGGCGGGCACAACATTCTCATCATCGGCCCGCCGGGCGCGGGCAAAAGCATGATGGCCAAGCGCCTGCCGGGCATCTTGCCCGACATGTCGCGCGAGGAAATGATTGAAAGCACCGAGATTCACTCCGTGGCCGGGCTGACGAGCGCGGAGCACCCGGTGGTGGCCGCGCGGCCGTTCCGCTCGCCGCACCACACGGTGTCCGCCGCCGGACTGTCCGGCGGCGGGGCGATACCGCGGCCGGGCGAGATAAGCCTTGCGCACAACGGGGTGCTGTTCCTCGACGAGCTGCCGGAATTCCAGCGCGACGCGCTGGAGGTGCTGCGTCAGCCGCTGGAGGACGGGGTAGTGACCGTGTCGCGCGTGGCGGGGTCGCTGACATTCCCAAGCCGGTTCATGCTGGTGTGCGCGATGAACCCTTGCAAATGCGGCTGGTACGGGCACCCGTCCGGCAAGTGCCGGTGCTCCGTGCGCGATGTGCGGCGCTATCACAGCCGTGTGTCCGGCCCGCTGCTTGACCGCATTGACATCATCGTCGAAGTCCCGGCGCTGGAATATGACGAGCTGAAAAAAAGAACCCCGGCGGAAAGCTCCGCCGAGATTAAAAAGCGCGTGGACGCGGCGCGCCGAATCCAGCGCGAGCGCTTCAAGGGCGACGGCACAATGTCCAACGCCCACATTGAAAGCCGCATGCTGCGCGAGGTGTGCGCCCTGAGCGCCGAGGGCGAGGCGCTCATGCGCCGGGCCTTTGACGCCATGCACCTTTCCGCAAGAAGCTATGACCGCATTCTCCGCGTGGCGCGCACGGTGGCCGACCTCGCCGGAAGCGAAAGCATAGAGGCCGAGCACATCGCCGAGGCGATACAATACAGAACCTACGATTTGAGCGTGGAGTGAGATAATCCCCCAATCGGCTTGCCGATTGGGGGATTGTGCGTGTTTGCTTATTTCTCCTCGTAAAGCTCGATTATGGCGTCGTCCATCACCACGAAGGCGAGGCGGACGTTGTCGCCGAGAGCCTCGGGCCCGAAGATGACGCGCTCGGATTTTTCGACGTAGGGCGTCATGTCGTCGACCTTGTAGGCCACGTGCGGCTGCTTGGACAGCAGCTCGGGGAAGCGCGTGCCTTCCTCGAATTTCAGATACTCGATTTTGTAGTCATACTCGTCCACACTGGGGTTGACCCAAAAGCCGCCCCACTCGTTGTAGACCATGCCCGGCTTCTTGTTGAGCACGGGGATTCCGATGTGCATGTATTCTGCCGACATTGTTCTTCCTCCTAAAATTGATATCCTGAAACGGCGTTTCGCCGCAAATCAGACTGTTTCGGCGCAGGGGAGAGCAAAATCAGTCAAGCCCGACCTTCTTGTTCCACATTCCGCGCAGAACGATGGTCAGCCAGCCCCAAACGAGACCCCACACGCAGTAAATCATCTCGGCCAGCGCCGCCTGAGTGAAGCTTGCACCGCCGTGGGTCATGAGCGCGAAGTATGCGCCCGCCGCGACGAATATCGCCGGGCACATGGAGATGTAATTGCCCTTTTCACAGCAGATAACCGGCACGACGATGATAAGCACGGCGAGGGGAGTGCCCCAGAAGCCGCCGAATGCACCGCCGAGGGAGATGATGGCGATGGAGGCCACGATGCCGATGACATAGGCAATCAGACCCTTTGCGCCGCCCTTGAGGTCACAGCCGGCGAGGAAGTAAATTGCCCACGCCTGAAACGCGATCCAGTCACCGGCCATGCTGCCGAAGCTGATGTAAGGGCAGATGAGCTGGTCAAGAGCCTGCATGATGAACGCGAGAATGGCCACTATAATGGGGCCGACGATGTACTTGCCGAATTTTTTCATTGGAATGATCTCCTCTCATATACTTTGTTTTTGTGTTGTTGACAAAATGAAAAAATAGAAGTATATTGGGAGGTGGTGTATTTGATACGCCACCCGCGGGGTACGCGGCTGTTAGTTGTAGGAGACCGGCAGCCGTGTACCCTCTTTTTCTATTTGGTGAAAATGTGTGCTCAGTTGATAGAATCCGTGTAATATTCAAACGCTTCCTTGCCGGTGAAGCCCTCGTGGACGACCTTGCGGATGGCGTTCATCATTTCGACCGGGTGCTCGCTCTGGAACACGTTTCGACCCATGTCGACGCCGCGCGCGCCGCGCGCAATGGCCTGATACGCCATTTCCAGCGCGTCCTGCTCAGGCAGCTTTTTGCCGCCGGCGATGACGATGGGCACGGGGCAGGCCGCCACGACGTTTTCAAAGTCGTCGCAGTAATAGGTCTTGACGAAGCTTGCACCGAGCTCGGCCAAAATGCGCGTGGCGAGGGAGAAATACTTCGGGGTGCGCTCCATCTCCTTGCCCACGGCGGTCACGCCGAGGATGGGCACGCCGTATTTATACCCCTCGTCTGCCGCGCGGCACAGCGCCTCGAGCGAATCGCGCTCACCCGCCCCGCCGACAAAGCACTGAATGGCCAGCGCAGTGGCGTTCATGCGCAGGGCGTCCTCCATGTCAAAGGCAAGCCCCGAACCGACGGACATGTCCTCGAACAAAACCGAGGTGTCATGCGTGGCGCGCAGACACACGGCTTTGTTGAGCGTGGGGGGAATGCAGCTTCTGATTGCGCCGCGAGTGCCCATGAGCACATCGGCATGCTCGCACAGGGGGGCGATGGTGACGTCCAACCGCTCCAGCCCCGCCGTCGCGCCCATGATGTAGCCGTGGTCAAAGGCGAGCATGACGGTGTTGCCGCTCTTGGGGTCGAAAACGCGGGAAAGACGGTTTTTCATGCCCCAGTCGGTGTTGCCCAAGCCCTTGGCGAAAAATCCGGTGTCAATGGGCGGGGTGTCGAGAAAATAATTATGAGCGGCCTTGTTTCCGATTCCGTCTGCCATGGCTTACTCCTTGAAGAACACCGGGGTGTGCACGGGCGTGTTCCAAAGGTCGAGGGTCTCGTCGTCCCACTTGGCAATGTTCATCTGGAAGCCGCCGGCCTCCTGAACGGTCAGGATTTCGCCGACCATGTTCGCCACGACCTCGACGCCCTTGGCCTTGAGGAACTCCACAGTGTCTTTGTAAAGGACGAGCATTTCCATCATGGTGGTGGCGCCGCAGCCGTTGATCATGACGAACGCCTTGTCACCGGCGGCAAGACCCAGCTTATTCGACAGCGCCTCGGCCACGGTGGCGACAGTGTCCTTGGAGGAGAGCATCGGC
The DNA here is from genome assembly GCA_964644305.1 of uncultured Oscillospiraceae bacterium. Lineage (GTDB taxonomy): Bacteria > Bacillota > Clostridia > Oscillospirales > Oscillospiraceae > Limivicinus. The sequence goes on along the minus strand of CAZXVA010000016.1, from coordinate 11,209 downwards.
ACTCGGATGCCGCCGCCCTCGCCGTGCTGACCGGCGCCGATTTCCATGAGGTCGGTTTCGCCCAGGTCGCCGAAGCTCATGCCGTTTTGCGGGTGGGTTGCGTCCGTGACCTTGACGGTGACGGAGGCCATGTTGTCGGCGTATTTCTGCGCGATGTCGGCCACTTCGTCAAGCGTCTTGCCCGCGCGCGCCGCCGCGGCGGCCACGTGGTACATCGCCACTGCACCGGCGAGACCGCGCTGATTGTCCTCGCCGTTGGGGTCGTACTGGATTTCCTCACCGGTGACGACCTGACGGACGTTCATGCCCGCCTTTTTGGCCAGCTTCATCGCCTGTTTGCCCGCAAGCTGGTCGCCGGCGTAGTTGAGCGTGAGCAGCAGCACGCCGTGACCCTTGTCCGCGCGCTGCATGGCCTCGAACACGAGCTGGCCGGACGGCGCGGCGAAAATGTCGCCCACGGCCTGAATGTCCAGCGCGCCCTTGCCGACGTAACCGGCCTGAGCGGGCTCATGACCGGAGCCGCCGTAGGTGACGATGGTGACGCGGTCGGCGTCGGCCAAGTCCTTGCTGATGACGAGATGCCCGTCGACGTCGAGAATGTCGCCGTAGGCAAGACCCATGCCGACGAGTTCTTCATCGGTGATGGTTTCCGGTGCGTTGATAAACTTTTTCATGTGTTAAACCTCCGTGATTTTTATTCTTGCTTTTATGCTTGTGCGCCCATGCCATGGGCGGGTACTACTATATTATTTGGCGAGGCCGACGAAAAATTTGGCCATGGAGACTGCCCCGGCGTCCGGCGTGCCGATGGTCTTCGCGCCATAGCTTTTGGCGCGGCCGAACTTCGAGGGGAAGTTGCGGCTGTTTTCCGCGCCGAGCTCGGCGGCCTTGGCCGCCGCGGCGAAAAGCCCGGCCTCATCGTCGCCGCCGTAGGCGGCGATGGCGTCACTGGCGGGGATGAGCGCGTCCATCATCGTCTTGTCGCCCACCTTCGCGCCCGACATGTCGTCAAGCTCCTCCAGCGCGTGGGCGAAAATCTCTTTCAGCCCCGCAATGTCCACCTCGCCCTCGTCGGGCGCGGCCTCGGCCATGCCGTCAAGCCAGGTGTTCCACAGCGGCACGGCGCTGCCGCCGTTGAGGGACATCACCGCGTCCGCCGCCGCCTCAAGCACGGCCTGAATGCTGCCGTCGGCGTTCTCCGTCGCCGCCGCGTCGATGGCGGCGCAAATTTTGTGCATGGTCAGCCCGTGGTCGGCATCGCCGAAGTGGGAATCAATGTCCGTCAACTCCGCCTCGGCGGCGATGACCTCCGTGCATGCGTTTTTCAGCCGTTCGAGCAGTTCTGCAACTGTCATTTGTAAGACCTCCTTATTAACAAATGTCAGAAAACGATTAAAATTTATGCTATAATGCTAACATGTGTTTGATAACGTGTCAATAACTTATTAAGACGCGTAAAAAATTTTGGCTAATCGACACAAAAACCAAACTCGGAATTTGTACGGATTAGCCAAGAGTATAGCTGACAGGCGACAGAGGTTCAACTCTCGTCAGCTATTATGCAAGCTCCGCCACACGCGCGGCGAGGGAGAAGGGCAGCATGATTGTGTCGGCAATGCCGAGGCGCAGGCAACCGGCCACGGCTTCGGGCTTGACGTGCCCGGAGCAGAGCACGGTGAGGCGCGTTTGGCGCAAAAGCTCAAGCGGGATTTGAAGCGCGGTCTCCTCCACGGGCTGAACAATGCGCCCGTTGACGTCGAAATAGTACGCCAGTATGCGCCCGACGGCGCGCCGGCCGGTGAGGCGGTTGCCGTAAAACGACTGGACGCCGAGGTCGGGGTATGAGGGGAAGTTTGAAAGGGAGACGACGGCGGCCTCCATCGCCGCCCACTCGCGCTCAATGAGCAAATACGGCTCGGTGCGCTTGGTCAGCTCCAAGTCGGCGTTGGAATCGAGCAGGGCGGGGATATACAGAAAGGTCGGGCGCTTGCCGGATTTGAGGGCAAGTATGCGGACAAGCTCGTTGGTGTGATAGCTGCGAATGACGGAGTTTATCCCGCCCACAAGGGGGAAAATGCGCCCCGTGCCCTTTTTCACGTCGGGCAGCGTCTCGGCGTAGCCCACCATTTTGTCCAGCATTGAGCCCCAGCCCACGCCGACGGCAACAGACTCGCCCTCGCGCGAGAAAAGCTCTTTATACGCCCTTTCCGCAAGTGCGCGGTTGGTGTTGTCGCCGATGTCCTCATCCGGCACGATCACCACGTGCGGCACGCCGAAGCGCTGAGTCAGCTTCTGCGTCAGCACATCCTCCGTCACGCGGATATCGTTCACCGTTATGGTCACGATGCCGCACTCGCGCGCCTCGTTGAGCAAAACGCTGACAAGCGGACGCGACACGCCCAGCGCCGCCGCGATTTCGCTTTGCGTCTTGTTCTGCTCATAATACATGCGCGCGGCCTGCAGCAAGCGCTCTATCTTTTTATCCGCCGGTATCATGCCATTTGCCTCCGAAGATAAACGGAAGGTGACTGCCCTCCGTCCGATTCATACATTATAGTAATATCATATCGGCTTTTTTAACATTTGTCAAGTCTTGCGCGCCGGTGGGCTTTGCCCCGGCGCGCAAAAACCCCGTCCGGGATTGTCCCGGACGGGGTGGGGTGGGCTTGATTACTTGGTCTTGACGTACTCGTTCATGGGGTGAACCATGTATTCGTTGTACGGGAATTGGTCGGTGGTGACGTAGCCGGCGGGGGCGTCGATGAGCTGCGGGATGCGGTTGACGAGCGTGGCGCAGGTCAGCTCGACGGTTGCGGGCTGGTTGACGACGCAGGTGGTCTCCGGCTCGCCGTAGAGCGTCCAGACGTTCTGGTCAATCTCGTCGGGGTTGTAAATCTTGCCGACGCACTCGGTTTCGAGCGTGATGCCCTCTTCGGTGGTGGTGGTGACGATGGCGCGCATGCCGGTGGCGTCGCCCGCCTTGACGACCATGCCGAGCGTGTCGCTCTTGAGGTCGACGGCGTCAATGCAGGGGATGCACTTTTGCGTCTGCGAGGTGATGTGCAGACCCATCTTGCTCGCGAGCCAGCCGTTCTGGTTCCACATGTAGGACGGGACATACTTGCCGCTTTCGACAAGCTCTTTCATCTCGTCCGACGGGGTCTCGTTGTAGCAGCCGATGGTCTTGTTGAATTCGTCCACCGTCAGACCTGCGCCGTGACCCTCGGCCAGCGCGATGCCGTAATCCTCGACATTGTACCAGCTGCTGCCGACGATCTTGGTGATTTTGTGGGAGGAACCGGCGAGGTTGGTGACCATGGTGCCCCAGTAAAGGTCGCAGTAGCCGACGCCGGTGAGGGTGCAGTTACCCTCTTTGGCCAGCGCGTCGAGCTTGGCGGTGAGCGCCGGGGAGGAATTCCACGGGTAAAGCGCTTCCTCGCAGGTGGTGATGGCGTTGACGCCGTGCTTGGCGCAAACGGTGAATATATCCTCAAGCTCGGCCACGGTGCTGCGCGTGGCGATGATGCAGACATCGGGCTTGAGCTCGGCCATGCGCGCGTCCACGGTCGCGCTGTCTTCGACGACTACGCCCACCGTGGGGTAGCCGTTGCCGATGATTTCGGCGACGTCCTTGCCGATGTGGCTCTTGTTGCGGCAGAATGCGCCCACAAGCTCACCGCCGTGCTCCAGCACGTAGCGCATGAGGTAGCGGCTCATCTTTCCCGCGCCATACTGTACTACTCTGACTTTGCGATCCATGTGTGTACCTCCTTGAATGTTGTGAATATAATTGGTGCAATTTTGCTCGGTTATTATTTTAACAACCTTGTGGCTTTATTATACGGGTTATACTTACTGCAATGTCAAGTAGATTTTTTCACAAAGTCGCGAAAAAATCCGGGGCGGACGTTCCGCCCCGGATTGTGCGTCGGTGGATGCATTAGGGCCGGGTTTTGACCGGGATTTGGGTTTTGTAAAACATGCGGCGGTGGTCAAGGTCGAGCACGGGGAAGTCGATGATGACCTCGCAGAAATAATCCCCCGCGATGGTGTAGCCGTGCTCGGCAATGTGGCGCAGCAGGGCCCGGACGCTCGCCTCCTCGCTCTTCGCGTCGTCCGAGCACAGGCACAGATATGACGCGGCGGGCACGCGCTCCACCCCCGGCGCGCCGTTGTCCCCGTCGAGGAAGAGAAAGACCTCGTTTGAAAAAAGCTCGCCGCGTTCAAGGCATTCGCGGCGGATGATGGTGCCGATGTTGGAAAAGTAGGACAGGGGCATGTTGTTGACGACAAGGTGGCGCTTGAGCTGGCGCAGCATGTATTCGTACCCCGCCTCGTCCTGCTCGAAGTAGTTGCGGTCGCAGGTGTAGCGGTAGATGTACCGCTCCGGGATGTATTCGAGGAACACCTCTCCCCCGCGCGGCATGGCCTCGTACCGGGCGCAGTTGTCGAGCGCGCGCATTATCGCCGCGCGGGAGCGCACGAGCTGGTCAATGCGCTCGTTGACGCGACCGGCCTGCTCCAGCAGCAGCCTTTGCAGCGCGGCGGCGTCGTTGTCGTCCAAAAACGCGCGGATTTGGCGCAGTGTCATGCCGTAAACCTTCATGTTTTGAATGAGGTCGAGCCGCGCAGACTGCATGATGTGATAATACCTGTACCCGGTGGCGGGGTCGGTCTCCTGGGGCTTCAAAAGCCCCTCCCGGTCATAAAGCCGTAAAGTCTGCTCCGAAATGTGGTTCAGCTCCGCCATCTGCCCGATAGTCAGCCGTTGTAAGTCCATATACCTTGCTCCTTGTATAAGGTTTGAGGATAGTATAACGCAGGGGAGGGGAAAATACAATAAGTTTTGCGGTTTGAAACCGCAAAACTTATCAAAACGCTATAAAGTTGCGGACAGGGGCGCGCGTCGGGGGGGCGTCACAGCTCTTTGCGCATGTAAAGCACGTCGGGCATGGGGTTGTTGTAATATGGCTCGCATTCGGCAAAGCCGTGCTTTCGGTAGAGGTGGATCGCGGCTTTCATGTGAAAAAGCGTGTCGAGAACCATTTCCTTGTATCCGGCGGCTCGTGCGCGCTCGATGATTTGCTCGACAAGCGCGTCGCCCAGATGCAGCCCGCGCGCGTCGGGGGTTACGTACAGGCGCTTCATTTCACAGCGGGTGTCGGAATGGCGGTGGTACGCGACCATTCCCACGGCCGCGCCGCCCTCGACGGCAACAAGCACCTCGCCCTGCGGCGGGGTGTACTTCTCCGCCGGGTTGCGCAGCTCATCCTCCAGGCGCTGAAAAGAAAGGTCACGGTTGAGCCGGCGCGTATACTCCTCAATCAGCTCCCTGACCCATTCAATATGCTCTTTCCCGTCAATGATAGTCATAGGCCGCTCCCTTTGTGTATATGTGGGGATATTATATAGCAATAGGGGGTGCGGCGCAAGAGGTGGGGGTGCGGGATAAGCAGTTTTGTATATGCAACAAGAGCTAACCGACTTAATCAAAACCGGTTAGCTCTTGTTTTAGATTAGATTGCTTGGGATGAAGCAGTTATGCGCGTCAATCGGCAAGGGTTGCATAATTCACCTGCTCCGAAACGAGAGAAGCACAGCCGACGAGAAACTTGCGGAAGCGAACGGCGTCGGTGATGCCGCCGGCTTCTGTTACATCTCGCATCAAATAGGTGTCGATGTAGGAATTGAAAAACTCTTGGCGAAGCTCATCGTCCACGCTCTGCACTTGGGGCATGCCGCCTGCCCAAATGTGGTTGAACACCTGTATTATATCATTATTCGGCAGCTTTTTCTGCCTTGCCTGCAAGGTCGCGAGAGAAAAATCCAAGTCGGCGTCGAATACAAGCCCCGCTTTTTCCCTCGCCGACAGGCCGTACAGCTCCAGTATTCCGATCCTTCCGGCAAGGGTCTCGCGCACTCGCTCCATCATTTTGTACTGCAGAGAACCGGTCAGCCAAACAAGCCCCTTTTCGTCGCTTTCATCGCAAATCACCTTTATCTGCTCAAACAGCTCCGGCGCTTTCTGCACCTCGTCAATGAGAATGGGCGGCTTGTAGGTTTGAAAAAACAGCACAGGATCGGATTGCGCAAGCTGCCTTGCCATGGCGTTGTCCATTGTGACATAGGTTCTGCCGGAGGAGGCCAAGTGCTTCAGCATGGTGGTTTTGCCGACCTGTCTTGCCCCGGTCACAAGAATGACCTTGAAAAAATCGTTGAGCTTGAGAAATTTTCGCTCCAGCTCTCGTGTAATATATTCCATAATGTGCCTTCACACCGCGTTTTTATGATAATCGGCGACTAATCGCGTTTCATCATAAGCTTCCCAAGCCGTCAAGGAATTATACATATACGAGATGAGCAAAATCAGCACACCAAGCAAAAGCATGATTTTGACGGTGTCGTAGACAAAGAATTGGACGCTGCCGCCGATTCTGCCTGCGGTGTCCAAGCCGCAGGCGCCCAAGCCCGACCCGATGAGCCGATTAAGCCAACGCATGCCCAGTATTTCGCCCTGAAAGAAATCCCACGCTGTTTTTAAGCTTTGCATAATACATTCCTTTCTTGAAACATAAACATATTCAAATACGTCTATATATAATCCTCAAAGTAAGTCGTGCGGAAAAGATGGGCTTGCCTCACTTTTCACTGCACGACTTGCTTTCGCATTCGCATTTTACGGCGGTGAGCGCCTTTAGGCAATCTGCGGCGACCTTTGCCCCCTCGCTTGAAATGGAGTAGTGCATCCATTTGCCCTCCTTGCGAGCAACCACCACACCGGAGTCGCAAAGAATTTTCATGTGGTGGGACAGTGTGGGCTGGGTCACGTTGAGCTCCTCAAGCATTTTGCACGCACACTTTTCGCCGCTTGTCAGCATCTTCAAAATGCGGATGCGGTTTTCATCGCAAAAGGCTTTGAAAATCAACGCCGTCTTTCTTTCGTCCACTTGAAGCACCTCCGATAGACGTTTATCTATGTGTTATTATACGCAACGCATAGATGTTTGTCAATGGGTTTTTCAAAAACGGCAAGAAAAAACGGCGGCAGAGAAAAATCTCTCTGTCGCCGTGCTTAGGGCAGTTATTCACTTGAAGACGAAAGCCACGTTTTTGGCGTCACTTCTACTCGATCGCTAGGCCTTAATTTCTCGTGATAACACGCACTAAAAGTACGCTTTTCGTCCACACATTCCACATATTTCACGCTATCCGTAGCGTCTTTAAGAATTCTGTAGCCATTTTGTAGCCACGGCTACAATAGAAACCTCCGCTGGCTGATTCACCCCAAAGCCACTCGATACTATCTATTTCAAATAATACATGGAGGTTTGCAACATGGAAAAAAATCATCTTCGATAACAATAATGGTCTTTGGTATGAACTGCACGGAGATTATTATCTGCCGTGTCTGGCCATTCCAGAGGATGAAGTACACACCATCGGTATCTGGGGCAGAAAGCACCAACAGTACCTCAAAGAACTGATCTATGGGGAGGATGCAGTATGAGAATCCTTGAAGAATTCTGGTACGGTAATATCGAGCCGACAGAGTATGACAATCTTCTTGTAAGGAGTACAAATAATTGGTGGAGCTAATCTGCTGGAACGAAGAAAAGCTCCAAGCCACCATGACAGACGAACAAAAAGAATTGTTCGAGAAGTACACGGATTGTGTGTGTGAGCATCAGATGACTACTGATTATCTGATATTCCAGAATGGTTTTAAGCTGGGCACCAGGACAATGCTGGAAGTCACGGAAGAATAACGGAAATCAGCCGGGCAGTGCTTATCTGCTCGGCTGATTATTTGGGTATCTTACAGATTCATTAAATAGAATATCACTATTACTTGCATCAATACTATTAGAGGAACACCGACTGTGAAAAAGTCGTTTTTAATTTTGTTAGTCTTGTGATGAAATAAATACATAGCACTTAACCCTCCAACAGAACCACCGATAAAGCAAAGCCCCAGTAATGTGACAATTCTGATTCTTGATCTTTTCTTAATTGCAGCAAGTTTATCTACGCCAAAAGCGATAAATGTCGCAACATTGATAATTCCCAGATAGACCAGAAGAATTTTATGTTTTGCAAAAAACTCCCAGAATGCAAATGTTAGCTTTTCTCCATGAACTCCCTGAAGAGCAAGAAATATAACAATCTGTATCACAAAAATACAGGCAACGAAAACACGTGACATCATATTGCCTTTGACAGCCTTTCTGTCAAAAATCAAAATGGAGAAAAGTATACCCGGAGAGCCGCCCAAAATAGCTGTGATTGTCAGAAACTTGTCCACTTGGCCTTCTGCTGTATTGGAATAAAGCCATGTATTTACGGCGAATATAATAAACCCGATAACATTTATTATTATGAGATAATATCCCAAAGCGCCCATTACAACACCTCCATATATCAAAGTTGGTCAATATTTAATTAGTCATCATTAGGCAAATACCAACCATGTTCTCTGCGTGGAAGATTGAGAGGGAACCTGCTGGCAATAGCATTGACTACATCGATGCGTTTCAGATCGAGCTGTAAATATTCATTAGAATCATAATCTATTGAATCCAACGATGCTTTCATTTCATCTTCAATGCTTCTAAGTTCATCCTCGGATGCAGTTTCTATCCAGCAATCCGTAACATGGTCAAATTTCATTTTGTTTCCTCCTTCATCGTCTCCACCGGGGAACGGAATGTAATCAGTGTGTGTTTCGTCATCAGAAGTTTGCGATGAGAGATAGACAGCTCCGGCTACAGCCGCTACAACTCCTGCCACCTTGCCAGCAGTAGAAAGCAACTCCTTTGCCTTTTGTCGACGAGCCATTCTACAGTCAGCACATAAAGTTCCGTCAGGATCTGAGATGACCTTTCCGCAATCCGAACAAATGCCTTTCAGATTATCAAAGGTCGTATCGTTTTCGCACCCGCACTTTTTACAAATATGACGAGGAGCAGATCTATCGAACCCTTCCTGATTGTTGAGATATGTATTGCACTCATCGCAAAACCAGAATACATAATCATCCTCAAATTCGTCAGCCGAAAGCTTGTAACCGCAGTCCTCGCAGGTCCAAAGCGTCGATTGTTTATTGATAGTCATCTTGCCTTGCTGACAGGCTGGACAAAACATCCATTTCTTGATTTTTCGTATGTATGCATAGGTGAAAGTTTCGAGAAGCTTTTTACGCTTCGCTGTTTTCGGCTTCTTCATCCCCTAAACCTCCTATGTCTTGGCTGCCTGTCAATTCTTTACTAAAAGCAGCATGGATTTTTTCTTCCATTTCATCATGGGCCTTTCTTTCAGCCATCTTCTTTTTGACAAAGTCTACACCCTTGGGAATCAAATACAGGGTTCCACATACTCCAAAAGTAATGGCGCTTCCTTTGGCGAAGCCGATCTTTTCTCCTTTTGCAAGACCGGATTTTTCTCCTTCTGTTAAGGCGTACTTAAAAATATTCTTAACGCCCTCCAACATATTGCCATCGCCAATAGTCTTAAGCGGCTTTGTCACATCAGGTGCAGCGGCAAATGTTGTGCTCAGCAATTCTCCAATTTGGTCACTCTTAATACTCATTTTGTGCCCTCCTCTACAGCCAAGCTTTCTATCAGTTTTTGAAACTCAGCAATTTGCAATTGGTCAGTTTCAATTTGTTTCTGAAGCTGGTGAATAGTCTCTTCCTTTGTTTTTATGGCATCCGTATATTTTTGAATTTCCCCACGCAGGAAATTGATGACATCTCCGTTCAAAATACGAGCTTTCTTCAATTGCTCAGCATCAATTAGTTTCTGAGCAATCAATCCTCCTACCATAAAAGTTGGAAGTACAGCAGCCCCTACTGCCGCCCCAACTAATGAGGCTTTTGCTGCAGCAGCATATTTAGGAGATGTTTTTAAAAACTCACGAAGTGCAGTTTCATAAACGATGTGTCCACCTTTTTTTGACTCTATGGTCGCATCAAGTTTTTTATCACGAATCCATCGGCGAACTGTCTCCGGATTTGTATTCAACATCTCTGCGATTTCTTTTACACTATAGGTCTCCACACCTTCGCCTCCTTTCCAACTGAGTGTAGTATAGCACAAAAATGTCGCATTATCAAGTCTTTGTCGTGTTAAATGTAGTATTAAATTCGTTATTCCAAAGAATAAACGACCAACTATTTTCGTGAATAGCTGGTCACTTATTCTTTATCATCTAGACATCTTTATTTTAACGAACATCTTCTTTCGTATGTTCCATTCTTCGATGCTACAGAAATTCCCCCACAAATTGTTGCGAGAAATCACTTCTTCATAAGTGTGAATCCGCTTACGAAGCCTGTCATTTTCCTGTTCCAGATCGGGAGTGCGGAGCTTGGCACGAACGGACTTGTACTGTGCCAGCTCAGCTTTGACCGCAGCCAATTCCGTGGTCAGCGATTGAATTTTTGCTTTCAGATCGAAAATTGTTTTTTTCGCTTCCTTCAGCAGCTTTTTCAGCTTCCCTTCCTGCTTTTCCTGCACCACATATTTCTGTGCTGCTGTGACGAGATTTTGGTAATCCTCACGGTCAACGGCAACCTTGGAAGTCAACGGCAGGGGCTTGGCTTCAATCTGTTCCACTGACTGAATGGACACCTGTTGCTGCTGGACACGCTCGATGGATTGTTCCAGTTCGGTAAGTTCCTCTTTTCGCTTTTCCCGTTTGAATGTCAGAACATCCAAATGCATAAGAAAAGCAAAGAGCGAGAAGTCAAGTCTGCAAAAGCAGCCGTTGATTTTTCAAACGAGCTTACACACAATCGTACAGCAACAGCAATGGATGCAGAATTATGCTGCAATGCAGTCTTATCCACAATTCATATCATAAGAGTATTAAATAAATACAATGACTAAACAAAAAAGAGAGCTAACTGACTTAATCAAAATCAGTTAGCTCTCTTTTTATGTATAATGAAATTTTGTTGCCAAATCGTTGACAACTTCGCAAAAACGGGACTTTTACGGCTCTACAGCCGAGAAAGTAGTCTTACAAAATTATTCCCACTCGCTTCTGTTCAAATAATTTACGAGCTTTTGAGGTCTTGGCGCTTGGAATTTGCAAGCAAAGACGGGGCATAATCTCTGATTTCTACCATGTCCTCTGCTTTTTAGTATCAAAAACGTATCACCTGAGTACGGCTAAATTATAGCGGATTAAGAGTATTACTTCAAGCAT
>CAZXVA010000015.1:8656-32549 GCA_964644305.1 uncultured Oscillospiraceae bacterium | reverse complement strand
TCACCAAGGGTGAGCTCACCGTGGACGGCGTGGATGTGGACTCTCTGCGCGGCAAAGAGCTTCGCAGATACAGGCGCAAGGTCGGCATGATATTCCAGAGCTTCAACCTCGTCACGCGCAGCACCGCCATCAAAAACGTTTTGACCGCCGACGTGCCGGACATGCCGTTTTTGAAGGTTTTGTTCGGTGTGTTCTCCAAGGATCAGAAAATGCGCGCGCTTGAAAGCCTTGACAAGGTTGGCATTTTGGATAAGGCCTATACCCGCTGCGACCAGCTCTCCGGCGGGCAGCAGCAGCGCGTCGCGCTGGCCCGCACGCTCAACCAAAACCCGAAGATTATCCTTGCCGACGAGCCCGTGGCCTCGCTCGACCCCATCACGGCAAAGCAGGTCATGCAGGACTTCGTGCGCATCAACAAGGAATACAAGATAAGCATACTGCTCAACATCCACCATGTTGACCTCGCGCTGAAATACTGCGACCGCGTCATCGGTATTCGCGCGGGCGAAATCGTATTCGACGGCCCGGCCAGCACCATCACGCAGGAGCAGATTGACGAGGTTTACAACGGCACGAAGGTGCCCACCATGGGCGAGGGCGAGGAAGCCGCCGTTATCGGCAAAGAGGGTTAAGGCATGGACGAAAACACCTCCGTTGTCGTAAAAGAAACGCTGTACGACAAGATTTTCCGCCCGCAGACGATAGTGCTTGAAAACGGGCACAGCGTCGTGCGCCGCCGCAGCCGCACCCCGCTCATTGTCATTCTCCTGGCGCTGGCGATAGTATGGTCGCTGCACATGACGGAGTTTGACATTGGGCTTGTTGTGCGCAAATTCAGCAAGATGCTCGATTTGCTGGAAAAGATTTTTCAGCCCGACTGGTCGTTCTTCCCGAAGGTCGTGTCGCCGCTTTTGGACACCATCAAGATGAGCGTGCTGGGCACGGTCATCGGCTGTGCGCTGGCGCTGCCGGTTGCGATACTCTCTTCGAGCAACATAAACCACAGCGTCGTCATCGTGAGCATTTTCCGCTTCATTCTCGGCCTTATCCGCACCCTGCCGACGCTTATAATCGCGCTGGTGTGCGCGCTCATCTTCTCCCTCGGCACCTTCTCCGGCACGGTCGCCATCGCAATATTCACCTTCGGCATCGTGGCGAAAATGCTCTTTGAGAGCATTGAGACCATCGACATGGGACCCTTTGAGGCCATGGAGGCGCTGGGTGCGAACAAGTTTCAGGCGTTTTGGTCGGCATGCGTGCCGCAGATTCTGCCGGTTTATTTGAGCCACAGCCTTTACTGCTTTGAAATGAACGTGCGCGCCTCGGCCATACTCGGCTACGTCGGCGCGGGCGGCCTGGGCATCACGATAAACGAGCGCATCGGCTGGCGCGACTACAACAGCCTCGGCATGGTGCTGTTGACGCTGTTCGTGGTGGTCGTCGCAATCGACTTCTTCAGCGAATACCTGCGCAAGAAGCTGAGCTGAAAGGAGCGGAATGATGAAGAAGAATTCAATTGAAGCCCTCGAACAGGCACTCGACCGCAAGCTGACGGTTGCGGAAATGTACGCAAATCGGCCGCGCAAATGGCTGCTTTATACGGGCATTGTGCTCATCGTCGTGCTGCTTGTGGGCTGGTCTGCCGGAGACATTAACTACACCGGGCTCACCTCGACCGGGTCGCAGGTGGCCAAGGGCGTTGTCAACGGCATATTCGACCCCGATTTTAACCTCATGTTCGGCACGAGCGACACCGACGTGCCCTATCTCCTTTTGCAAACCATCGCCATTGCCGTGCTCGGCACGCTTTTCGGCGCGATTTTGGCGATTCCGTTCGCGTTTTTGGCCTCGTTCAACATCATGCCCAAGCCCGTGGCATATGTGGTGCGCGTACTCATTTTGATGATTCGCACGATTCCGAGCATAGTGTGGGCACTGATGTGGATTCGCGTGACCGGGCCGGGCGCGGCCTGCGGTGTTATCACGCAGTCGGTGTGCTCCATCGGCATGATATCCAAAATGTACATCACCGCGATTGAGGACTTGGACACTCACATCCTCGAAAGCCTTGACGCGATGGGCTGCACGCCGTTTCAGAAAATCCGCTACGGCGTCATCCCTCAGCTGACCGCAAGCTTTATCTCCACCACGATTTACCGCTTTGACATCAACCTCAAAGACGCCACCACCCTCGGTATCGTCGGCGCAGGCGGCATCGGCGCGTCTCTCGTGCAATGCCTCAACAGCCGCCGTTGGGCAATGGTCGGCTCGTTCGTGTGGGGGCTGATGGTGCTGGTGCTGATAATCGAGCTCGTGTCCACAAGGATTCGCCGCAAGCTCGCGCATGGCGCGTAAAACACACGGCACATAATAAAAGAGTACATACGGGCGTGGTAAAACACGCCCGTAATATTCAAATTGAGGAACAATAATGCAGCAAAACCTGACGATTTATTTCACAAGCGACGTGCACGGGTACTTTTCCCCCACGAATTACGCCACCGGCGGCGTGGGCAGGACGGGGCTTGCAAACTGCATGAACGCCTTCGGGCATGACGGCAACACCCTCATCATCGACGGCGGAGACATTTTGCAGGGCAGCCCCCTGACCTATTATCTTTACTCTCAGCGCCTCGGCGGCGAGTGCGTGCCTGCGCGGCTGATGAACCTCGGCGGGTACAACTTCGTCACGCTCGGCAACCACGATTTCAACTACGGAAAGGGCGAAATCGAGCGGTATCTCGCCGAACTTGACGCGGTGTGCCTGTGCGCGAACATCTCCGGCATCGCCGGGGTGGAGAAAACGGCGGTCGTGACGCTTGAAAACGGGCTCACCGTCGGCTTGACGGGCGTGACGACGCAGTTCGTAACCAATTGGGAAAAGCCCGAAAACATGGCGGGCATAAGCGTTTCGGACGCGTTCGACGCGGCGCGCGCCGCGCTCGACGAGCTGCGCCGGGCAAACGTGGATTTGACGATTTGCATTTATCACGGCGGGTTTGAAAACGACGTGAAAACCGGTGCTGTGCTGTCCGCTACGGGGGAAAACGAGGGCTGGCGAATGTGCAATGAGCTGGGCTTCGACGTGCTTCTCACGGGGCACCAGCACCTCGCCGCGCAGGAGCTGTGCATCGGCGGCACGTTCACCTGCCAGCCGCCGGACAAGGCGCGGCAGTACGTGCGCATGGACGTCGCCGTGGCAACGGCGGCGGACGGCGCGCGGCAGGTCTCGGCGCACTCGGCACTTTGCGAGCCGAGTGACACTCCACTGCCCGCAGCGGCGGATTATCTCGCGCCGATAGAGCGCGAGACGGAGACGTGGCTGGACACCCCCGTGGGGCAGCTCGATGCCGCGCTCACCCCCGCCGCGCCGCTCGACATGGCCGCAAACGGCTCGCTGATTGCAAACTTTTTCAATCAGGTGCAGCTTGAGGCAAGCGGCGCGCAGTTATCGGCGGCGAGCTTGGACGCGTCGGTGAAGGGCTTTGACCGGGATGTTACCGTGCGCGACGTGGTGTCGAGCTACGTTTTCCCGAACACGCTGAAAACTCTGCGCGTGAGCGCGCGCGAGCTGAAAGCCGCGCTGGAACGCAGTGTGGAATACTTCGCGCTTGACGAAAACGGCGCGCTTTGCGTCAGCGACAGCTTTCTCAAGCCCATCGCCCAGCATTTCAATTTCGACCATGTGGCGGGGATAAGCGTGACGGTGGACGTGCGATGCCCGGTGGGCGAGAGGGTCGTGTCGATGATATACGACGGGCACGAGGTCACGGACGAGGAAATCTTCACCATCGCGCTCAACAGCTACCGCGCCAGCGGCGCGGGCGGGTACGGGGTTTATGCCGAGTGCGAGTGCGTGGGCGAGGTTCAAACCGAGATTGCCGAGCTTATAATCGACTATATCGCGCGGCACAAGGCCATCACCGTGGACAAAACCAAGTGGCTGAAACTAATTTATTGATACAAGGAGAGACAAAATGAAAAACAAAGTGTTCAAGGTCGTTCTTTTGCAGGCTCTGCCCGCCTCCGGCAAGTCCGAGGTACGCAACTTCATGGCAAACATTGACCCGCAGAGGCTTCAGGACGAGTTCCACATCGGCGAGAATTTGCAGCTGGACGACTTCCCGTACGTGCACATGATGCGCCGCATTGACAACGAGCTTCAGGCCATGGGCGAGGCACGCATATTCTACCCCGGCGAAGAGCCGTTCATCGACGGGCGCGACTGGGGCACGCTCTGCTGCCTTTTGAACGAGGATTACCACGACCTGATGAACCGCAACGTCGTCAAGCCCGACTCCGCCGCACAGCTTCTTTTCGACCGCTTTGACGCCGCCGCCAAGCAGGCCGGTCTCCCCCCGCGCATGGGTCTTTTGAAGGGCGAAATCCGCGCCGCCCTCGCCGAAAAGTTGGAGCGCGAGGCGCGCGAAATGCTCGACGCCAAGCACGCGGGCTACCCCGATAGCTTTGAGGACAAGACCATAATCATCGAGTGCGCCCGCGGCGGGCCGGACGGCGCGTCCATGCCGCTGACCGGCACATTCGGCTATCAATACTCTCTGCCGATGTTCTGCCCGGAGATTTTGGAGGACGCGGTGCTGCTGTACATCTGGGTGACGCCGGAGGAGTCCCGCCGCAAGAACGCCGACCGCGCCGACCCCAACGACCCCGGCTCGAACCTGCACCACGGCGTGCCCATGGCGGTCATGCTGGGTGATTACGGCTGCGACGACATGGAGTATCTCATAAACCACACCGAGGTCGAGGACACCATCACCGTCAACGCCCACGGCAAGACCTATCACCTGCCCATCGGCATTTTTGACAACCGCGTGGACAAAACCTCGTTCCTGCGAGCCGAGCCCGACGCATGGGATGCCGACAAGGTCACCGAAGTCACCGCCGCCATCCGCCAAGCCACCGACACGATGTATAAAAACTATAAAGGCTAAATCGGCTCGTTATAACTGACAAACCAACGGTGTTGGCATGCAATATTGCCAACACCGTTGGTTTTTTCGGTGAGTTTGACACCGAGGATTGGATTGACAAAAGACAAGATAATCCGCACGGCCGCAGAGCTTATCGCGGCGCGGAATGAGGCAATAGAGTGACGGAAATGCATTTTCGGCGCTCTCTCCCCTCGCATTTTGCTCTTGAAGTCGCTGTGATTTTGGTGTATAATGACTTCCGTCATTGCGTCGGCATTGCCGACGCGGTATAGCCGGGTATAGCGCAGTTGGTAGCGCGGGTGGTTTGGGACCATCAGGTCGGGGGTTCAAGTCCCTCTACTCGGACCAGAAAAACGCACTTGCTTATGCAGGTGCGTTTTTCAACGAAATTCGTCCTTGCAGGCGGGATAAATCCATCTTCGATGAGTGAAATCACTTCGTGATGAAATCCGCCTGTCGGCGGGAGTTGACGGATTTCATTTCATCTGCGTTGGCAGATTGCATCCGAATTTATTCGGATTTCATCGTGCTTTGCACGATTTCATTAAATACTCTTTTGCGATTGAAATATGTATTCGGCATGATAAGAAACGGTTTTCACCCTCGCGCAAGCGATATCCTCCTTCCTCTCTTCACATTTCGGCATTTTTGATGTATAATATAGACGTATATGTTCGCATATCACACATCAAACGCAAAGGAGACGTGTTATGGAAAAATTCATTCCTTACGAAAAGCTGTCCAAGAAAAAGCGGCGAGAGCTGGACGCAGCGCGGCGGGGCAGTTGGGGCGGCGTCAATCCCATCACGAAAAAGCCGCAAAACAGCAAGGCCTACAACAGAAGAAAGACACAGGATTGGAAGCGCGAATTGCCGCCAAAGCCTGTGTCTTTTGTTATATGCGTTTTTATTTGCGCGGCGCGGCTGACGGAGAACGTGAGCTCAGCGGCACGGTACGAGCTGTTGGGTGAGATGCGGCACATTCCGGTTGAAAGATTTCCTGATGCTTTTCAGTGTCGGCCTGTTGGCGGCGTACCTGCTCATCATGCTTTTCAACAGCATTTTCTCCGGAATATACGGCTCCGTCGCGACATATTACGCCACTTATATTCTCGGCGCTTTAACACTGCCGTCCATGGAAAGCCTGTTTACTGTAATCGGCATGTTCGCAGGCTTGTTCATCATTGGCGCCCCGTCCAAAAAGGTATCAAAACGTGCCATGTATCTGTTCAACGGGCTGTGTATTGCCGCAAGCTGTCAGGGCAAACAGAAGCGCCGGCACAAGCATTTTGCAATCAAACCATTTCGTCTCATCTATTTGGTTTCAGAAAAAGCAGACGCAGAGCAATATCGGTTCGATAAAGCTCTGCGTCTATGCGTCCGGCTCTTAAGAATTCAGCGATTTCAAAGCGGCAATTCTGAAATTCACAGCCACCGGCCGGCAGTTATGAACTGTACAGATTTAAGCTTCTCGGAAAAAGCGTTCACAATGCTCATACGGAGGCAATCCCTTGTCGGTGATCTCGATATAATCCGCCTTTGTCATACCGTACAAGTAGTAATCGCAATAGGTATTTACCATCTTTCCCTCACGAATAAGCCCTTCCCGCTGGAAGCCTGCTTTTTCCATGGTTTTGTATGATGCAATATTCTGCGTGTGAACATCAGACCATAGACGCTGCAATTCTGTTTCCTCAAAGCAGAAGATAACGACTCTCGCCAACGCTTCTGTCATAAGCCGATTGCCCTGATAGGCGGGTGAAAGACGAAATGCTACTTTTGCCATTCGGTTGTTCTCAATAAGATATACCCACATCTCTCCGATCACTTTATGATCCTGCTTATGGACAATGCCCCAATGAAAACTTTTCGTTGGCTTCTCCGGCTTTTGAAAAAGCAGCTCCGGGTTTAAGTCACTTTTTCCGGGACGCTTGCCCCAATACTGATAAAGAGAAGCGTCTGATAACCATTCTTTCAAATCCGCAACATCGTCTATTTGCAGAGGACGCAGGATAAGTCGCTGCGTTTCAAGAACGGGTTTGTTCTGAACATAATCCTGTAATGCCATAATTCACTCCCTTGAAAGTTGAACACTTTCTATCTCTATGCGCTTTTTGTTTAGCTGTGCAAGAAGTGATTGCTCGTCCATTGTCAGAGCAAGTGCAATTTCCGAAACATTCAATCCGCTGTCACGCAGATACAGAATTTTATTCAGACGAGGAATCTGCTCTACAGAATACAATCGGTGGCCTGTCCACTTATCGACCTCGGCCGGTGTTAAAAGTCCGACTTCGTCATAATATCGAAGCATACGAATGGATACCTGCGTCAGCTTTGAAAATTCTCCTATCCGAAACATCATTTCATCACCCGCCATTATTATAGCGAGTTTAATTTATACTTCAACGGTTTTATTTCAGATGCTGCGCCCAGTCGGGCTCTTTGAAGCCGATGAGGACATAATCGTCGGCAATCAGCAAGGGGCGCTTGACCAGCATTCCGTCTGTGGCGAGGAGCGCGAGCATTTCGTCCTCGCTCATGGTCGGGAGCTTGGTTTTCAGCTCCATGGATTTATAAAGCAGGCCGCCGGTGTTGAAAAGCTTGCGCAGGGGCCGGGCGCTCAGGCTGTGCCACGCGGCAAGCTCCTGCGCGGTCGGGTTTTCGGCTTTGATGTCGCGCAGCTCATACTCCACGTTGTTTTCATCGAGCCACTTTTGGGCTTTTTGGCAGGTGCTGCACTTGGGGTAACATATAAACTTAATCATGCGCTTTCTCCTTTTCTTGCGGCGCAAAATAGTCCTCGGCGGTGTGGCAAAACCGCCTTTCAAACTCGGCAACCGCCTTTTTAGTCACGGGCTTGAACGGCATTTGCATGCGTTTCCCCTTTCTTCCTGCTAATCATAAACTCTGCCTGCCCACGTATTCCTTTATCAGCGACACAAATTGTTTGCCGTAGTGCGTGGCTTTGTATTGGCCGACGCCGGAGACGGTGAGAAATCCCTCTATGGTTGTGGGCTTTATCACGGCCATATCTTGAAGCGTGGCGTTGGAAAAGACGACGTATTGGGGGACGTCTTCCTCGAATGCGATTTTGAAGCGCAGGGTCTTCAGGGCTGTTAGGAGGCTGTCTTCCGACGCCGGGGCGGCGCTTTTGCGCTTTGCTTTCTTCGCACCCTTGGCCGCCGGGGTGTCCTTTTTCAGCGAAAGCGTCACCTTTTCGCCGTGGAAGAGAACCGCCTTGGCGCGTTCGGTCGTGGAAACGGTGTCAAACGCAGTGTTTTTGTGCAGATACCCCTCCGTCACCAATCCCTCAACCAGCGAGCGAACATCATCGTGGGGCGTGTTTTTCATCAGGCCGTAGGTAGACAGGCTATCCAGCCCAAGTTCAAGAATGTGCTTGTCTCGGCTGCCGCGCAGGGTGCGGACAATGGCCGTGACCCCGACGGGATAGCAGAGGTAATCCGTGACGCGCTTGACGCAGGATAGTATCATTTGCGCTTGCGTCGTGACATCGGTTTCGACAAGCTGTGCTTTGCAGTTGCCGCAATTGCCGCAGTTTTCGCCGTGCTCCTCGCCGAAATAGGAAAGAATGTAACCTCGGAGGCATTTGGTGGTCTTGCAATAGGCGATCATCTTGTCAAGGCGGGCAAGGTCTTTCTCGATGCGCTGTTTTTCGCGCTCGTCGGGGCTTTCGTCGCCCCGATTTGAGTGCTCAATGAGGAGCTTTGCCGTGCGGATATCGCCGAGGGCGAACATCAAAATGCACTCGGCGGCCGCCCCATCGCGCCCCGCGCGCCCGGCCTCTTGATAGTACGCCTCGATGCTTTGGGGCATATTGTAATGAATGACGTAAGACACGTTCGATTTGTCAATGCCCATGCCGAAGGCGTTCGTCGCCACGATGACAGAGCAGCGGTCATAGATGAAATCATCCTGATTGTCGCGCCGCATCTCGTCCGACAGTCCGGCGTGGTACATCGTGGCCGCTACTCCGTTCTCCTGAAGCCGGGCGCACATTTTTTCGACCAAATTGCGCGTCGCGCAATAGACAATCCCACTTTTGCCGGGGCGGGCTTTGACAAGCTCCACGAGCGTGGCGGGCTTGTTCTTGGGGTGCAAAACCTGAAAGCCGAGGTTCGGGCGGTCAAAGCCTGTGACCACGCGGAGCGGGTTTTTGAGCTTCAAGGCGCGCTCGACGTCGTCGCGCACGCGCTCGGTCGCGGTGGCTGTGAAGGCCGAGACTACGGGGCGGCGCTCAAGCGTGTCAATAAACTCCGCGATTTTCAGATAGTTAGGGCGGAAATCCTGACCCCATTGGGAAATGCAGTGCGCCTCGTCCACGGCGAGAATCGAAATGTCGAGCTGCTGCGCAATGTCCAAAAAGCTCTCCGTCATCAGGCGCTCCGGCGCAACGTAAACGATTTTGTATTTGCCATCCGCAAGGTTAGCATAAACCGCGCGGATTTGGTTTGGTGAGAGCGAGCTGTTGATATATGCCGCCGCGACGCCCGCGCGCTTCAAGGCCGCCACTTGATCCTTCATCAGCGATATGAGCGGCGATATGACGAGGGCTATCCCGTCGCTCATGAGCGCGGGGATTTGGTAACAAAGGCTTTTGCCGCCGCCGGTGGGCATGATGCCGAACACATCGCGCCCGGCAAGCTGGGCATCAATCAGTTCCTCCTGCCCGCCGCGAAACTCGGTGTAGCCGAAATACCGCTTCAAAACCTGATGCTTTCTGTCCATCCCACGCACCCTTTCGTGTGTGTTTTCCGTTTTTTGATAAGTGTATTATACAACGGATAAGTAAGCGGGGCAAGGGGTGAGAATGTTTATGAAGGGGGAAAACCGGGCATAATTTCGCGAGACGTGAAAAGGATGTGAGGAGAAGTGAAAAACTTCAGGCTGAGGACGCTCATTGCCGCGGGGGCGCTGTGCACCGCGATGGGCGCGACGGTGATAAATTCGCGCGCGTTGGCGCAGTCGAGGGCGGTGGCGTCAGCCACGCCATCCCCCGCCGCGAGTGCGGCGGCGGAGATTTCGCCCGATGCCCCGCGCGAGGCAACACCGGGCGGCGCGCAGACAGGGCGCGGAGATGACGCTGTGCCGAGCTTGCTCGGCCGGGAGAGCGAAACGCTGACCGCCGACGAGCGCAGCGGGATAATCAACATTCTCATCATAGGCACGGATGAGCTCCTGCCGGATTCGGACGACCTCGGCCGGGGCGACGTGACCATGCTGTGCTCACTCGACAGGACGAGCGGCGACGTCAAGCTTGTCAGCTTCGAGCGCAGCACCGCCGTGCCGTGGCAGGGGCACGGGGACGTAATGCTGACCAATTCGTTCACCTACGGCGGGGCGGAGCTGACGACGGAGTGCGTGAGGAGCTGTTTTCGCGTGGACATCGCGGGCTACATTCATTTTGATTTTCAAAGCTTTTGCGAGGTCATCGACGCCCTCGGCGGCGTCGACATCGACCTGACGCGCGAGGAGGCCGAGGCGCTGACCGAAGACACCTACACCGAGGTGTGGTTTTCCGAAGGGACGAACCATCTCGACGGCGAGGGTGCGCTGCGCTATTGCCGCCTGCGGCGCATTGACGACAACTGGCAGCGCGTCGAGCGCCAGCGAAAAACCGTTCAGGCCGTGCTCACGGCCACGCGCTCGCTCCGCCTGAGCCAAATCGGCGAGCTTGCCGAGGCGGTTTTGCCGATGATTGACACGGATTTGAGCATGCGGCAGCTCGCCTCGATTCTGCTGGCCGCGCCGAAATTCGTCGGCGCGCAGGCCGAGCAAATGACCATCCCCGACCGCGAGCGCATATACGTCCACGACGGCCACGACAAAGACGTGACCGGCTGCGACTACAAATACGAAAGCGACCGCCTGAGCCGCTTTTTGTACGGCGACGAGGGGTAAAAAGTTAATTGAAGCAAAGCGCGCGGGATTATCCCGCGCGCTTGGGCGTCGTGCGTTTTTTAGCTTTTTCTCAAAAAAAATGGTACATAGGGTAGACTTCCTGTACCACCGAAACCGGGCAAAAAACGAACACTTTTCAAACCGAAACTCGCCCTTTTGCCCATGAAAATTCAATATACGCATTTTACCACAAGTGGTACACAAAGTCTACTTCGTGTGCCACTGAAGACATTAAAACTTGCAAATATTATTTAACGATGAATTTCTCTCTCCTATCTTAGTAAAATCCCTTATTTGACCATCATACAAGTTTTTTCAGAAATGCGTTTATTGAGGTGCTTCTATGCGAAGAATCATGTATCTGTGCCCGGTAGATTGGCAATGGATAAAACAACGACCGCAGTTTTTGGCAGAAGAATTGTCAAGTTACTATGATGTACATGCCATTTATCCTTACAGCAATAAAAGGAAAGGACTACAGAAATCTCGTAACACCTCGGTTCCCCTCATACCCTTTTATTCACTACCTACCTTGGGCGGAAAACTACAATTCTGTGTAAAGCTCAATGCATACTTATCCAAACTTCAAATCCGGATATTATACAAGAAATTACAGCCAGATGTGATCTGGCTTACAATGCCGTGGCAAATCGACTTTTTCCCAAAAAAACTGTCTTGTAAACTTGTATACGATTGCATGGATGACTATTCAGCAATTACTCTAGACAGAAATCGCGTAGATGATTTAATTATAGATGAAGCAAAACTTCTTTCCAGAGCAAATCTAATCTTCGCATCTAGCGGAAACCTAAAAAGCCTACTCGTCAAAAGATACAAACTCAGTGAAGAAAAGATATCTCTACTGCGCAATGGTTATAGCGGAAAGTGGCACATCGAAAGCGCACCGAAAAAGATTCACAGCAATATGTCAAACAGCACTTTTAAGATCGGGTATTTTGGTACGGTAGGTCGATGGTTTGATTTTCAACTTCTGATTGACAGTTTAAGTATTTGTCAGCAAGTCGAATACCATGTTTGGGGTCCATTGGAATGCGGAATTACATTTCCGAAACATGACAGACTGTTTTATAGAGGAGTTTTAGAACACCATCATATTCAGCAATATGCTTTGGAAATGGACGCATTGGTTATGCCTTTTATTGTGAATGAAATTGTGCTGAGTGTTGACCCTGTAAAGCTGTACGAATACATATCTATGGATAAAAATATCCTATGCATTCAATATCCGGAAGTGAAACGTTTTGAGCCGTTTGTTTTCTTTTATAATACTGCTGATGAGTACATTGAACAATTAAATGCAGTCATGCAAAGCAGAGGCACAAAGTATTCGCACCAAGACGCTGTGAATTTTTTGTCTGACAACCGTTGGGAAACGCGAGCTAGACAAGCGTCGTTTCTAATAAACGCAATGTTTGAAAGTAGAGAATAGATGCTATGAAAAAAATTATGTTGGTCTTTGGCACACGCCCAGAAGCGATTAAAATGTGTCCTCTTGTATTGGAGCTGAAAAAACGCAGAGATATTGATACTCTAGTATGTGTGACCGGTCAGCACAGACAAATGCTCGACCAAGTGTTGGCAGTTTTCGGCGTTACGCCCGATTATGATCTGTCAATCATGAAGCAAAGCCAGACCCTTTTTGATGTTACAATCAATATTCTAGACCGCATTCGTCAAGTCTTGGAAGCTGAGCGTCCTGACATAGTACTTGTGCATGGGGATACTTCCACAACGTTTGTCACTGCCTTGGCATGCTTTTACATGCAAATCCCCATTGGTCACATAGAGGCTGGCCTGCGTACATACGACATCTACTCTCCTTATCCTGAAGAATTTAATCGGCAAGCTGTTGGTATTATTGCTAAATATAATTTTTCGCCGACTGAGCTTTCTAAGCAAAACCTAGTTAATGAAGGCAAAAAGCCCGAAACAATCTATGTGACCGGCAACACAGCTATAGATGCGTTGAAAACCACTGTACGCCAGAACTATTCGCATCCTGAGTTGGAATGGGCCGCAGACAGCCGTTTGATTATGCTGACTGCACACCGCCGCGAAAACCTGGGCGAACCAATGCACCATATGTTTCGTGCTATCCGACGGGTATTGAACGAACACCCTGACGTGAAAGTGTTATACCCGATTCACATGAATCCGGTTGTCCGGCAGGCGGCAACTGAAGAGCTAGGCGAGTGCGACAGGGTAATGATTATTGAACCGTTGGATGTGGTGGATTTTCATAATTTTCTTGCTCGTAGCTACCTGATTCTGACCGATAGCGGCGGAATTCAGGAAGAAGCACCGAGTTTGGGCAAGCCTGTGCTTGTTATGCGGGATACCACAGAACGACCGGAAGGTATTGCTGCGGGTACACTGAAGCTGGTTGGGACAAACGAGGAGACGATTTATGCTGAATTCAATCGTCTGCTCTCCGATCGGGAGGCGTATGACACAATGAGCAAAGCGAGCAATCCATACGGTGATGGTCATGCATGCGAGAGGATTGCGGATGTTTTGGAGAAAGAATAGTAGTTATATAGATGTGGGTTGAATAAGTGAAAGTTGGGAGAAGTATGAATCGATTTAATAACCAGACTAGTATTGAGAGCTTTGAAGAAATCAGAAACGCTGCACTAAGTCAGAAAGAAACTGTAGAACAGGCAATAAAGGTGATTTCCGAGGTTCAAAGCACGAAGGTCTACAAGCTCAATTTGCTTTTCAGACGCTTAAAGCAACAGATTCTTATTGAGCATCAGCGCAAGGATTTCCTGAAATGGATACTGGAGAAAGTGACAAAAAAGGATTTCCATACCCGGAAGCTGAGAGAATTTGATAATCTTGAACGCGCTAAGCGCATTTTGCAGCAAGGACATAGTGAATTAGAAGAAATCGGTTTCGATGATGATTGGCGGTTTGAAGTCAAAAATACACAGCGTGTGTTCATATTCGCCTCTGTGCCGTTTTATGATGTTGGTGGAGGTCAGCGTTCAGCACAGCTAGCCCGTACATTCAATAGCATGGGCAAGCAGGTATACTATATCTACGCATTCCCATGTTCGGAAGAAAGAGTTCCAGATATGGCAATTCCGGTTTCAACGCACAAATACGTTGAAGATATTCAAGTGGAATGGTTCAAAAGGCGGGTTCATTCGGGAGATTTGGCGATTTTTGAATTACCTTGCACACAGTTTGAGGGCTACTTGGATTGTGCAAAGGCAACAGGTGCATATACGGTATACGAACACATTGACAATTGGGACACCTCGCTGGGATGTCTTTTCTATCAGGAAGATGTGTTTATCCGTTATCTGGAGAAAGCCGATTTGATTACGGTGACTGCCCGCATGCTTGGGGAAAAGGTCGCGGAGAAATGCAGTCGTTCTTATCTTTATTTACCTAATGCTGTCAATATTGAAATTTTCGAACCATCGCGACCCTACGCGCGCCCTAATGATTTGTTTGTGGGGCGCAAAAAGACTTTGCTCTATTTTGGCTCGCTTTGGGGAGAGTGGTTTGACTGGGAGAAAATTGATTATATTGCCCGTAATTGCCCAGACTGTGCAATCAATCTAATTGGCGACTACTCCGGATGCCGCGACAAGATGACGAAATTGCCTAAGAATGTCCATTTCCTTGGTATCAAGAAACAGACGGAATTGCCTGCTTATCTTGCCTATACTGATCTTGCTCTCTTGCCCTTCAAAAACTGCGAAATTGGTAAATATGTTTCACCGCTAAAAATATTTGAATATATCGCCATGAACGTACGCGTTCTATCCACGCCGCTGGATGATATACAGGACTATCCGAATGTTGTATGTTCTGATTCGAATGAGGGTTGGGCTAAGGCAGTTGGAATCGATACGCCCATACAGGATAGTAATGTCTTTATCTCCCAAAACAACTGGTTTGCTCGCTGTCAAGAAATCCTTGAATGTGCTAACAGCGTTAGGAAGTCGTATCCGTTTGTTTCGGTTATTGTGCTAAACCGAAACAATAAAAGCGTTATCAAGCGTTGCGTGGACAGCTTGCTGGCTCATCGTCAGTATGCCAGATATGAAGTGATTGTCGTGGACAATCAGAGCGAGGATGGCTCCTTCGAGTTGCTCAAAGAGGAGTACGCCGATCAGATTGTGCTGGTTCAAAACAGCAAGAACGGTTGCTCCTCAGGCAGAAATCTTGGTGTAAAAATGGCACAGGGAGATTATATCTGCTTCTTAGACAGCGATCAATGGGTGGTTAGTGACCTTTGGATGGAGAATAGCCTGCATCTGCTTGAACAAGATGGCAAAATCGGTGCTGTTGGCTGGGCTGCGGGATGGTTTTCTCCGAGCAAGGCTGTTGGTCCGATTTGCGATTCTTATGAGCTTCGCGCAATTCACAGGTCGCGTTATGCATATAGAAGAGACGTTGCTTATCTTGGTTCTGGCGGATTGATAATGAGAAAGTGCTTGTTTGAGCAGCTCGGAGGCTTTGATGAGGCATATGATCCGACGTGCTTTGAGGATACGGATTTGTCATTGAGTATTCGCCATGCTGGATATGAGTTGGCATATTGTCCCAACATTCCGATTATGCATTTGCCTCATCAGACAACAAACTCCGGCAGCACTGCCCATCAAGCTCTGATGGCGCGAAATGAAAAGTATTTCACAAGCAAATGGAAACGACTGCAACCTGAACTGTTAGAATACTATCTTGATGAAGAAAGCGTTTGAATAGGAGAATGATGATTCTGCCAAATTGCATCAGGCTATTCAACGTTAATATGGCAAGCATTATCAACGCACCATTTTTTCATTATCTTTTCCAAGCTGAGTAGTTCTGCGTTACTATCTGTGTAGAGCATAGTTGAATCCTCCTTGTGTATTAGTGTGGTGCTTATATCTTGCAGGTTTTATCCTCTATGCTCTACTTTTTTGCTGACTGATTAAAATGTTAGGTTTATATCCACGCTTCTCGCGCGGACATACACCAACATTTATTATAGAACCTTGTCTATATAATCGTATTGAACACCAAAGCGCGCGGGACAGTCCCGCGCGCTTGGCGTTTATTCGGTTTTCTATTTCGTTTTAAGCAGTCACTTGTCGCAATCGCACTTGCCGTCGCAGTCGCACTTGCCTTTGCATGACGCGCAGTTGCCGGTGCAGCCGGTGGAGCAATTGCAGCTGCCGCTTTTGCGCCAGGTGCGCCAGGCGAGGATGGCGCAGGCGGCGATGACGGCCAGAATCACATAATCCGCTATGCCCATGCTGCCGTCCTTTCAGGCCATGATGAGACCGATGTTATACACCACAAAGGCCGCAATCCACGCGACAGCGCATTGCAGGATGACTATGCCGACGGTTTTGGGGGTGGAGTTCAGCTCGCGGCGGATGGTGGCGACGGCAGCGACGCAGGGGGTATAAAGCAGGGTAAATACAAGGAAGCTGACCGCCGTGGCGGGTGTGAACACACCGGAGAGCGCCGTGGGCAGGTTTGCTACGCTGGTGTTGAGCAGCACCGCCATCGTCGACACGACGGCCTCTTTGGCCGTGAAGCCGGAGATGAGCGCCGTGACCATGCGCCAGTCACCAAAGCCCAAGGGGCGGAACACCGGCTCAATAAAGCGGCCGATGAGTGCAAGGAGACTGTCGGCGCTGTCGGTGACGACGTTGAGGCGCGTATCAAAATTCTGCAAGAACCATATCAATATAGTGGCGATGAAAATGATGGTGAAGGCGCGCTGCAAAAAGTCTTTCGCCTTTTCCCACAGCAGCAGCCCCACGCTTTTGGCCGAGGGCATGCGATAATTCGGCAGCTCCATGACAAAGGGGACGGGGTTGCCGCGGAAGGCAGTGCTTTTGAGCACGAGCGCAACTATGACGCCCACCGCCATGCCCATCACGTAAAGGCTTATCATGGCAAGCCCCGAATGCGCCGGGAAAAACGCCGCCGCAAACGTGGCATAGATGGGGATTTTCGCCGAGCAGCTCATGTACGGTGTGAGCATGATGGTCATGCGGCGGTCACGGTCGGAGGAGACAGTGCGCGTGGCCATAATGGCCGGAACGGAGCAGCCGAAGCCGATGAGCATGGGCACAAAGCTCCTGCCCGACAGGCCGAGGCGGCGCAGGGGCTTGTCCATGACGAACGCCACGCGCGCCATGTACCCGGTGTCCTCAAGAATGGAGAGGAAGAAAAACAGCACCACGATTATCGGCAGGAAGCTCAACACACTGCCCACGCCGGCGAAAATGCCGTCGATGACGAGGCTGTGCACGACCGGGTTTATCCCGTAGGCCGTGAGCGCGCCGTCGACCAGCGTGGTGAGCGCGTCAATGCCGAGGCTGAGCAGATCCGACAGCCACGAGCCGATGACGTTGAACGTCAGATAAAACACCGAAAACATCACAGCGAGGAACACCGGCAGAGCGGTGTACTTGCCCGTGAGAATGCGGTCAAGCCGCATGGAGCGCTTGTGCTCGCGGCTTTCGTGGCACTTGACCACCGTCGCGGCGACGACGCTTTCAATGAACGTATAGCGCATATCGGCAAGCGCGGCATTGCGATCGAGGCCGGACTCGGTCTCCATCTGCAAAACGCAGTGCTCCAAAAGCTCTTTTTCATTTTGGTCGAGGCCAAGCTCGGCCTCGAGCGGCTCGTCGCCCTCAATGAGCTTCGTCGTGCAAAAGCGCGAGGACACGCCCAGCTTGTCGGCATGATCCTGAATGAGGTGGACGACGGCGTGAATGCAGCGGTGAACCGCCGAGCCGTTGCCGCAGAAGTCGTAAACCTTGGGCAGGGTCTTGTTGCGCGCAGACTCGACGGCCTGAGTGACAAGCTCGGTTATGCCCTCGCCCTTGGCCGCCGAAATCGGCACGACGGGTATGCCCAGCAGCTCGCTCATCGCCGAGACGTCAATTGAGCCGCCGTTGGCCGCGACCTCGTCCATCATATTCAACGCAAGCACCGTCGGCACACGCAGCTCCAAGAGCTGGAGCGTGAGGTACAAATTGCGCTCGATGTTCGTGGCGTCGACGATGTTGATGATGCCGTCGGGCTTTTGGTTGATGATGAAATCGCGCGTGACAATCTCCTCCTGCGTGTACGGGCGCAGGGAGTAGATGCCGGGCAGGTCGACGATGGAGCAGTTTTTCTGCCCCTTTATCTCGCCCAGCTTTTGATCCACCGTCACGCCGGGGAAGTTGCCGACGTGCTGGTTAGAGCCCGTGAGGGCGTTGAAAAGCGTGGTTTTGCCGCAGTTTTGGTTGCCGGCGAGTGCGAATATCATGCCTTTTCGCCCCTTTCAACCTCGATTTTGCGCGCATCCTCCACGCGCAGGGTCAGCTCATACCCGCGCACGCGGATCTCAATCGGGTCGCCCATGGGGGCGACCTTTTGCAGTGTGACCTTTGCGCGCGGCGTCAGCCCCATGTCCAGCAGGCGGCAGCGCAGTGCGCCCTCGCCGCCCACCGCCGTGATGGTGCCGCCCTCCCCTATTTTAAGCTCATCAAGCGTCATATTCCCGCTCCTAACCGGCCTCATGCCGTATATTCTCAGTTAATCTTGTTTAACCGTTTTTCAGATATATTTTATTACAGCGCGCTGTGTTTGTCAATTGAGTAATGCGGGGGAATGTGGGGGGAGTATAGTGAAAACCGCCTCGATTGTCGGGGCGGTTTTCTTTGTGCTGTTATTCGGCGAGTATTTTGCTTATTGCGGATATGAGACGGTCGTTGTCGGCGATGTTTCTGACGGCGACGCGCACGTATTCTCCCCTCTCGCCGGGGATTTTGCCGCGGAGATCCTTGATGAGAATATTGTCGCGCGTGAGGAGCTTTTGGGTGAGCACGGCGGAGGTGACGCCGTTTGTCAGCTCCAGCATGAAGAAATTCGCCTGAGATGGGACGACGCGAATGCCGTCAATTTCAGCGAGGAGAGTCTGCATTCTGTCACGCTCGGCACGGAATTTGACCCCGGCGGCGACATAGTCCTTTTTATACTTCTCGTGAATCTGCATGAAGAATTCGGCAAAGGAATTGATGTTCCATATTGCGACCTCTTTTTTCAACTCGGCAATCGCGGCGGTGTCGCCGGAGGCGAGCACACCGAGGCGCAGACCCGGCACGCCGTAGGATTTGGAGATGCTTTTGACGACGTAAAGTCCGGGGTTGGCAGTGAGAACATCTTGATTGATGAGGGTGTTCTCCTCGGACGCGAAGTCCACAAAGGATTCGTCGAGCACGAGCTTCATCCCCTTTTCGTTTATCCACGAAAGCAAGCGCAGAAGCTCATCATGCGCGATGTAGTTGCCGCTGGGGTTGTCCGGATTGATGAGGACGAGCGTGGCAACCGGGTTTGCATCGAAAAAGCGGATTATATCATCAACGGTATACGAAAAGTCCTTGTTATCCGGCGTGAACACGACGGGCTGCTGCGCGTCCATGCGGTTCGGGTATTCCTCAAACGTCGGGCGGATGACGCCGATTTTGCCGTCAAGGCGGGACATGAGCGCCTTTATCAGCTCTGCCGCGCCGTTTCCGACGACGATATTTTCGGTGTGCACGCCGAAATTGCGCCCGGCAAGCAGCGCGTTGACGCCCATTCCGGAGGGGTACTCGGAAATCAGGGTGTCAAAGCTCGCCTTCATCTCGTTGAGGAGCTTTTGGGGCGGGAAATAGGGGTTGACGAGATAGCAGAAATCGAGCATGCGCGGGTAGCGCCAGTAGCCGCCGTAACGCTTTTGGAGCATTGAGAGCTTTTCGGTGTCTCCGGCGAACATGGAGGATGCAATGTCCAAATCCTGAATGTCGTCGATCTCATACCAAAGCTGGCCGTCGAGGCGCTTGGCCTTGATGCAAGGGGTGTCGAGCGTGGCGATGACGCTGAGCACCTGCTCATAATACTCGTTGTTGCCGAGCGCGGCGCAGTACGCCTCCAAAAACGGGACGTAATAAGAGCTTGAAAACTCCTTGCCGAACTTATAGATATTGACGGTTTTGAAGCAGCCCTCGGTGTGGTTGAAGTCGAACTTTTTGCCGGGGACGAACTGGACAATGCCGTCTTCGTCGTCAAGGCGCATGCATGTGCCGTCCATCCAGCTTTCGTACTTGTCGACGAGGGCAAGGGTGTCGCGCGGATCGTCGAGAATGACGTCGATAACCGCGTCCTCGAAAATGAGGTCGGACTCAAAGAGCAGCGTGTCCTCTTTTTTGAGGTATTCCTTGGCAAGGGCGAGGGAGTAAATATTATTGGTTTTGTCGTAAATGTCATTGCGGATGTAAACAATGGGGGTGGTCATGTCGGTGCTGACCTCGCTGTCGATGTAGGAAATCAGCTTATCCCCGGCATAGCCCACGACGAGGACGATTCTGCTCAGGCTCTTTTTGTCGAGCTGGTGCAGCAGGCGGTCAATGAGCGTTTGGCCGTTGACCTTGACCATGCACTTGGTGTTGTTCTGCGTCAGCTCTTTCAGCCGCTTTCCCATGCCGGCTGCCAGTATTATCGCTTGCATATTCTCCTCCTTGTTGTGTTGAATTAACGCGTCAGCTCTTCGTATTTTTCAACCAAGTAATCTGCGGCGCGGCTTGCACCCTCGCCGAAGTGTGCCCAGGTTTCCGCTTTCACGGCGCGGCGACCGTCGGCGTAGCGCGGCTCGCTCAGGCACTCGTCTATAAGCTCTTTGAGGCGGGGCATGTTCTCCTCCGTCAGCTCACAGCCGATGCGCGGCAAGGCCGTGCTCGTCCATATCGGGTAGTCAAGCCACCACGCGTCGTAAACATCGACGTTGAAATCGGGGTTTGCATAGATGATGGGCTTGTCGTACACCAGCGAAAAGTCAAACGCCACGCCGGAAAAGTCCGTCACCATTATGTCCGCGCGGCGCAGGACCTCATAGTTGTCCGTGTCGCGGTTCCACTCCAGCTGCTCGCTCTGCGGATACTCGCGCATGAGCTTTTCAATCATTTCCTTTTCGGACTCAAAGGACTGCGGGTGCGGGCGGACTATGACGTGGTAGCCAGTTTTCAAAAGCTCGGCGATTATGCGCCCGCCGTAGACGCCGAAGAGCGCACTCTTGCCCCAAGACGGCGCGAGCAGCACCGTGCGCTCGTGCGCGGGCAGGGGCACGTCATTCATCAGGCGCTCCGCCATCTTGTCCATGTACGGAATGCCGACCATAACAAGCTCTTTTTCCGGCAGGCCACGCAGCTTTTCCAAAAAGCGTACGTCGCGCTGCTCATAGTCGCCGGAGATCATGACGGCGTCATAGTAGTCGATGCCGAACATTCTGTAGAGCACGACCTCCGTGGCCGCGTGCGGGATGTGCACGTACCAATCCACGGTTTTCGAGCGCTTCCACTGGTAGACCTCCAAGCCGGGCGTGGTGGAGAGAACAATGTTGGCGTTGAGGAAGTTCATGCGGGCAAAGGCCTTGTTGTCCTTGCCGAGGCACTCGGCGGTGACGTTATCCAGGTCGCTTTCAAAGGCCGGGTCGTCCTCAGACTGCGTCAGGTACACCACGCTTTTGCCGCGCTTGCCAAGCTCGCGGCATATCGGCTCGAAAATGCGCCAATAGCGCTTGTCGTCGGAGAATATGACAAAGGGCAGCTTTTCGCCGCCGGCCTCGGTCTTCTCGCCGGTGAGCTTGTACTTCATCTTTATCCACAGCATTTTCAGAGAGTAAACCGCCGCACCGATGACACCGATGAGTATGGTGAAGAGCATGCTCCCCGTGCCGGGGTCTATGTACAAAAAGTTCATATTTCAATCTCCTTGCGGATTCAGGGTTGAGGGAATGGGGGCTTACGGCAGGGCGTGTTCTTTGAGGACAACTTCCTCGTCGCAAAAGCTCCAGTTGGAGAGATCCCAAATGTCGTCATGCACACTCGCCCAAGTCGAGGGGAGGAAGGTGTTGCCGTTGTTTTCGTATATTATCCAATCCGCAGACATCGTAATCAGCTGATCGTGCGCTGTTTTTTCAGAGCTGTCAATCTTTTTCCCGGTAAAAGGATTCGTTGCGTTTTCAATAAGATTCTGCGTGGCAAGCGTGGGAACATCCGCATTGGTCATGAATTCATCAGATATCGCAAAGCCGGTGCTGTCAAAATCTTTGACGAGAAGAAGAGGATAAAAAGGCTCTATTTGCTTCATCTCGCCTTCCAAACAGCCCAAATCCCGCCCGTGATCTGACACTATAATGATTCGAGTGTTGTCATATACCCCATTTTCACGCAAATAATCAAACCACTTTCCGAGGACGCTGTACATAGAAGCATTGACATGATAGTGTGCCATTTGCGTGAGATCATCCACATGAATAGTTTTGCCGTCTACAGTGAATCTGTCTGCGTGCGCCGCATCGTATTCTGTGTTGTCGACAAAATCGGCCGGCACATATTCCGGGGCTTGCAGCAAAGTCGGCTCGTGAGTGGTGTCGTTGGAAAGGCTCAAGAACGTGTTGCTGTTGTCATCGCTTATCTTAGTTATCTGAGGAAAACTATTCAAGATGTTGTAGAAGTTTTCAAACACATCATATCTTCCCTCTGACACGGTTATGCTCGTTACCTTTTGCCAGTTCAAGCCCGTGGTTCTCGCACCTGCATAATTGTAGCTTCCATCGTCGTAGATTATATTCTGTCCGCACAGCGGAAGCGTTTTCATCAAGCTGAAAAGGAAAAAGTTTCTCTTTGTGGTTTCTATAATTTGAAGCTGTTTTTCGTTGTCTTGGAATCTGCCTTTTGTAATGAACGTATTCATTCCGGGGTAATCCTCGTATATAGAGAAGTCCGGAACGAATTCGTAATCCTCATAGGGTGGGTCGCACACCGTAACCTCATAGCCGTTTTCATAGAAAATGGCCGGCATTACCTTCAACGCTTCGCTGTGTTTATCGGCAAGCAATTCAGTGTCGCGCTTGTTCATTTCAACCGGCGTATACTCATAGCCTCCGAACAGCCCCGGCGTCCCGAAATTGGTACCTCCACCATGAGAAATAACATTGGGATAATAGGTGAATCCGTCAAACTGCTCTTTCAGTTCCGGCTTCTCGTTGAATATGTAGGGCACAAACTCGCCCATCGCACGATCCATCATCAGCACAACGACGTTTTTCCCGTTTTTGCTCAGCTTGAAGCCGGGCAATTTCTCTTGATACTCCGCGGCTTGCACCGCGGCCGCTCTTATCGGCTCAACGGTTTTGTAAACGTTCACCGCAGACATTCCGCCGACGGCAATCAGTGCCGTGAGAAGCACCGCTTTGACGGTCTTGCGCCACTTGAACGCGGCAAAATAGACCCCCAGCGTTATCCCAGCGAGCACCAAAAGGTTTACAATCTGCTCCTTTGCGGAAAGGTATATGCCAAAATCGTATTTCAGTCTGGATGAAATATTGCCGAGCTTTGTGCCGAAAAACATATAGTTGACGAGCATCGCAACACACATCACGCACAGCACTCGCTCGAAAACAACCTTGCCTTTCGGGCTTGCCAGCCAATAGAAAACGCCAAGCCACACCACAAATGTGCCCAAGGCAAGCGAGGATGCATTGACAATATACCACAACGGACTGACGAAGCAGGAAAGCTCAACATATTCCTGTGGTGAGGCCGCAATGAAAGCGGACGGAATCAACGCACCGACAAGCAGCGTCATAAACACAGCGCAGAGGAAAAAGCTGTTCTTATCGGGCGCTGTGAGCGTGGTTTTGGCCTCTGCTTTTCTGTTTCCGAAAACTTGTGCGGCCAAAAAGCCCTGCATCGCGAGGCCGACAAGTACCATTGCAATCCTTATCTTAACGCGCCCGCCTAAGTCACTGAAAATCGCGAGGGCAATTAGGCATACGCCGCAAATGGCCGCGAGAATTGCCGCGACTTTTTTGGGGTTTTTCAGCTTGTAGAAAATCGTCTTACAAAGGGAAAAGAGGTTATTGAGCGTCCAGTAAAAGACGAGGCCGGAGGGGGAAGTGTAGAGGAAGACGAGGAAAAAGAGCGCCATTGCGTAGAGCTGAATCTTGGTTTT
>CAZXVA010000015.1:0-8556 GCA_964644305.1 uncultured Oscillospiraceae bacterium | reverse complement strand
GCGTCGGTGGGGCGATAATCGTTTTGGCGGTAATAGGTTTGCAGAATCATCATCTGCTCATCGCCGGAAAACGCCTTCTTGATGTGCGAAACTCCCTTGTGGAGCTTGTTCTCCGTGTCGCGCGCCTCCTCCTGCATCGCGTCGGCGCGGCGATAAAGCGGCAGGACGAGGAAGTTCATGATGAGGCTGAGCGCGATTATGGAAAGCCCCAAGTTGCCGATGAGCTTATATGCGATGGCGTAAACTACTTCAAAGAACAACTTTAGCGGCCCGATGAGCAAAGCAGAAACAATTTCAATAAACGACATATTATTATCCTCTGACAGCACCGGCAAAAGCGTCACATTTCCTGCGGAAATGTGGACAAAGGGACGTCCCTTTGTCGGCCGATGCGTATTAGTTTTTTTGACAAAATGCCACTATAATTGTACAACCGGCGCAGGAATTTGTCAATTATTTGCGCTGTCTGCTATTATATATTATTCGCAGCCGCCCGTCACGCGTTTTGTTTGACGAAGCGGACGACGTAATCGGCGAAGCGGCGGGTGGCGGGGCCGGCCTTGTCGCCGGCGGCGATGGCAAGGCCGATGGTGCGCTTGGCCTCCGGGATGACCGGCAGGACGCGGACGCGCTCGGTGCGCCCTTTGAGCAGCAGCTCCGGCATGATGCTCATGCCGAGGCCGTTTTCGACCATGGCGATGATGGCATAGTCATCCTTTGTGTAGAATCGGACATTCGGCTTGACCCCGGCGGCCTCGAGGGCACGGCGTGAGTCCTGGTCGGAGCTTTCCAAGAGGCTGATGAAGGGTTCATTCTCGCACTCGGTGAGCGGGAAACGGGGGTAGCTTTCAAAGCGGCTGCCGAGGGGCAGGACAGCAAGCAAGCGATCCTCCATGAGGGGGATGCACTCACATTTGACCTCGCAGGGCACGTTGACAAAGCCGATGTCAACACTGCCGTCAAAGAGCCACTGCTCAACGTCGTGATAGTCGCCGTTTTTGAGCATGACGTCAACATGCGGGTAATCGGCCTGAAAGGCCTTCAAAACGCCGGGCAGCCAGTGCACGGCGACAGAGGTGAACGCGCCGATGCGCACCGTGCCCTTATTGAGCCCGCAGATATCCGCCGCCGTCTGCTCAAGCTGCTCGACGCTGCTCATGAGGTTGCGCACGGCAGGCAAAAGCCGCTCCCCCTCCGAGGTCAAAAACACCCCGGCGCGGCTGCGCTTGACGAGCGCGAAGCCGAGCTCGCGCTCCAAGGTTTCTATTATATGGCTGACGGCGGACTGGGTGCAGCCCAGCTTTTCCGCCGCCTTGGTGAAGCTGCCGAGCTCCAAAACGGTCATGAGAGCCTGATACTGCGCGATGGTGGTCATGTGTTGGGTACCCCTTTCGGATTTGCATGAATTATTTTCATCTTAACATGAGCTGAATTATATTTTGTTATATTATAGCGCAAATTTGGATTATTTCAAGTGGATTCGGCTTTTTTTCTCTTGCGCGGGGAGAAAAAAGCAGTATAATTAGAGGCGTTCAAAATGAAAAAGAGAGGAAAAGCAACATGTTCAACACCGCAACCATATGCATTCTCATCTCCGTGGTGGTATACCTCGTGGGAATGCTGATAATAGGCTTTATTTACTCGAAAAACAGCACGTCCGAGGACTTTTACCTCGGCGGGCGCAAGCTCGGCCCCATCGTGACCGCGATGAGCACCGAGGCCTCCGACATGAGCGCGTATCTTTTGATGGGCGTGCCGGGGCTGGCGTTTTTCTGCGGCGTGGCCGAGGCCGGATGGACGGCCATAGGTCTGTGCATAGGCACATACCTCAACTGGCTGATCGTGGCAAAGCGGCTGCACCGCTATTCCATCAAGATAAACGCCATCACCGTGCCTGACTTTTTGTCGCTGCGTTTTCGCGACAAGACGAAGCTCATTGAGACCATCGGCGCGCTGACGGTCATCATTTTCTTCGTGCCGTACACCGCGTCCGGCTTTGCCGCGTGCGGCAAGCTGTTCAACAGCCTTTTCGGCTTTGACTACATGCCGTCGATGATAATCTCCGCCGTTGTTATCGTGGCCTATTGCGCCACGGGCGGGTTCATGGCCGCGTCCGTGACGAGTCTTATTCAAGGCTTTGTGATGACCATCGCGCTCATCATCGTGCTGATATTCGGCGTGCACACCGCCGGCGGCTGGGACACCGTGTGGGCAAACGCGCAGGCGCTGCCCGGCTACCTCAGCTTCACGGCAAGCACCGACATCGTGAACGGCGGCGTGACCGGCTATAATGGGCTGAAAATCGCCTCGACGCTGGCTTGGGGTCTCGGTTACTTCGGCATGCCGCACGTGATCATTCACTTCATGGCCGCCAAGAGCGAGGAAAAGCTGACCTTCTCGCGCCGCATGGCCACCGTTTGGGTCATCATCTCTCTCGGCGTCGCCGTCATCATCGGCATAATCGGATACAGCATGGTCAAGGCCGGCGCGCTCGCCATCCCCGCCTCCGAGGCCGAGGCCGAAAATCTCATCGTCAACTCCGCCGCACTGCTGTCCACCAAGAACGTAGGGCTTGCGCTCGTGGCCGGCCTCATCATCGCGGGCATACTCGCCGCCACCATGTCCACCGCCGACGCCCAGCTTCTCGGCGCGGCCTCCGGCGTGACGCACAACCTGCTCAACAACGTCTTCGGCATCAAGCTCAGCGACAAGACCTCGATGCTCATCGCGCGCGTGACCGTGGTCATCGTGGCAATTCTCGGCGTCATCTTCGCCTCCGATCCCAACAGCTCCATCTTCCGCGTGGTCAGCTTCGCTTGGGCGGGCTTCGGCGCGACGTTCGGCCCGGTGATGCTGTTCTCGCTGTTCTGGAAGCGCTGCAACTATCAGGGCGCAATCGCCGGCATGCTGACCGGCGCGGCCACGGTGTTCATTTGGAAATACCTCGTCGCCCCCCTCGGCGGCATACTCGCGATATACGAGCTGCTGCCCGCGTTCGTGGTGTCGAGCATCTTCATCGTGGTGGTGAGCCTTTGCACCAAAGCCCCCGAAAAGGAAATCGTCGAGGAATTCGAGAGCGTCAACGCATAATCAAGCAATCAATATTTTTCACTCCCGATATACGTGGAATCCGAAGCATTCGGATTCCACGTTATTTTATTCAAATTTGTTGGACAGCACACAACAATTGTGCTATTATTGGCATAATGACAAATCGGATAAATCGAGGGCTGAGATATGCGAAAAAAACGGATTGAGCTTTTGCGCGCCGTGGGCGCGCTGATTTTGGTGTGCGCGCTGGCGGGGCTTGCCGGGTGCGGCAGCAATGTCGCGGCGGACGCGCCCGCCGCGACCGAGACGCCCGCGCCCACACCGCGCACGGCGACGCTGACGCTGACGGACGGGGATGAGCTTGACTGGCCGTGCGGCATTCCCTTTGCCGAGCCGGGCTATTCCGCCGCGTCGCCCGACGGGGCGGACATCACGGACAAGGTGGTGTGCCGGGGCGAGGTGGACTGCATGACGCCGGGGGATTATGCGCTCAGCTACAGCGTCCTCGCGGGGGCTGAACGCGCCGAGGCAACGCGCATGGTGCACGTGACCGAGGTGGGCTACCCCGAATTCATCGAGCCGACGGAGAAGGTTTTTTATCTCACGTTCGACGACGGCCCGTGTGAAAACACGCCCGAGCTTTTGGAAACCCTCGCACGGCACAACGCAAAGGCAACCTTTTTCGTCATAACCGGGAACAACCCGTATCTTGAAACGCTCCTGCCGGAGATTGCCGAGGCAGGGCACAGCATCGGCGTGCACACGGAAAGCCACGTGTACGACGTGCTTTACTCCTCGTCGGAATACTACTTGGGCGACCTGATGCGCGCAAGGCAGAGCATTTATGAAATCACGGGGGAATATGTGAATCTGTGCCGCTTCCCCGGCGGGAGCACCACGGCCTTTCACAAGCTCAACAACCGCGAAAAGGGCGCGTGGGACACCGTGACGGCGCAGCTTGAGCGCATGGGCATACAATACGTCGACTGGAACGTCAGCCCCGAAAATCCCACCAACAACGCCACCTCATCACTCAGCGCGGTGAAAAGCTTCGCGCCGAAATACTCCGTGCCCGTGACGCTCCAGCACGACACGCGGCTGTACAGCGTGCGCGCAGTGGAGGCGATACTCGAATGGGGCGAGGAAAACGGTTATACCTTCCTCGGCCTCGACACCACCGTCCCCCCGGTGCATGCAAACTAGGCGGACGGGAGTTGAACACCTGCCGGTTTTGACGCGGCCGGGCATGCCCATACGTCGTTAAAGCCCTTGAAAATACTAAGAATGAATGCAAACGAAAAGAGGATTGTTGCAGGATAAAGCAACAATCCTCTTTTTATATTAGGCGGACGGGTAATTTCCGCGCCGTGCGGCGCGGTTGGTCTTTACCCCTCGTCCCTTTTATTCCTCGCCGCTCTGTGGGGCGGCGGCTTTGAGCGTCAGGGAAATGAGGGCATAGATTTGCATTTGGACAAAGCCGAAATACCAAAGGCAGAAGTTTATATGCGTGTGCAGATACGAATGCTGCTTGCCCAAGACGTACCATGATATCGTCGCAACAAACGAGAGGGCATAGAGCAGCAGCTCCCAGCGATTTTCGCGCCTGCGCGCGGAAAAAGCGAACACGACGAGCGCCACGAGGGCAAGCGGGACGAAAAGCGCGGATTCCACGCCCGCGACCACCTGACCGGGGAACTCGAAATAGGCGGAGAGGGTCTCGGCGATGCTCGCGTCGATGGCCAACCTGTAATAAAGATTCGTGCCCGATTCGCCGGGGTATCTGGCCGCGTCGCCGCCGAGGGCACAGCGGAGAAGGTCATTTTGATAAATATCATCTATGCCGCGGAGGAGATCCCCGCCCCCACGCATGAGGGCGTGAACCGCAATTGCGGCGAAAAAGCCCGCCAGCGCGGCAAGACCGAGCTTGAAAATGACGAAAAAGACGCGCTTGCGCTCATCACCCGAACACAGCAGCAGGTCAACCAACGGGAACAAAATCAGCCCCAGCATGATGGTGGTGATGTACTCATACCCGCAGGCGGATTTAACCGCGAGGGCGAGCACCACGAGCGCATAAAACCACGGCTTATCAAACCTTTTATAATCCAGCGACATGACAACGCCGAGGAGCATGGGGACAAACCACGTAAACTCCACCCAATAGAGGTTGCCGGAGAAATCCCTGACCCACGGGGAGAGCAAAAACGTGAGGAAAAACGCGGCGGCGAGGCGATTATTATACTTTTTCCCCGCCGCAAAGGTGATGCCCATGGCGACGAGCGCCATCAGCGCACAGCACACGCCGGTGAGAATGTCATATAGCTTGACAATGAGCGGGACGAAGCCGCTGGCGCAAAAGAGCTGCCCCAAGAGCTGATAGCAATAGCCCTGAAGCCCGACTTGCGAGATGTAATCATAATACACCAGCTCTTGCAGGTCGAAGTATTCGCGCATCACGACAATGACGAGCTTGCCCGTCGTCGTTTCAAGGGAGTCGACAAGGCCGTAGTCGGTGAAGCCTCCCTCACGCGCGCCGTGCACAAGACTGCCGATGGCAAAGCGCTCACTGTCGGCCTGAAAGTCGTTATACGGGTCAAACCACCACGCGAACAGCAGCGCCGCGCCGAGGAGGAAGACTATGATTCTGAAAAGCTTATCTTTTCTTTCGATTTTCATTTGAGCATCAGCCTCGTTTTCAGGGATTGTATTTCCCTGCCGCGTTGAGCAGCAGGATCTTCATCAGCTCGAAATTGCCCTTGAGGGGAGAAATCTTGGTGGGCGTTTTGCCGGTTTTGGGATATTCGCGCGTCACGGGCACTTCACACGCGCGGTAGCCGAGCCGGGTGGCGCGCACGGAGAGGAACGCCAAAAGCTCGTATGTCATGAACACGTCGCGCAGGGGCTTGACGCGCTCATCGCGCAGATAGCGCGCGGAGTAGGCGCGGTAGGCGTTGGTGGTGTCGGTGAAGCGCTGATGCGCTGTGAGTGAGATTATCGGCGCGTGAATAAGCTTGACCGCGACAAGGCGCGAAATCGGCGTGTTTATCGCGCGCCCGCCGCTGATAAAGCGCGAGCCTTGAACAAGGTCATAGCCCTCTTCGAGCTTGGCAATGAGACGCGGGGCGAGCGCGTTTTGGCTCGCCGTCGCCGGGGTGAACACGCTGTTCATCTATACGCTCAACGATTACGCGCACTATGGGATTGTGCTGCTGCCGTTTGCCTACTTGGCGCTGTGCGAGCTTGCGTCGCCGGAGCTGAAAGCGAGCGCGGTGAAGCTGTCCCGCGCGCTGGCCGTGGCGATGGCCGCCGTGGTGCTGATAAGCTGTGCGGCGAAGATTTACAAGGACAAAACCGTGGTGTATCCCCCGCAGTCGCGCGAGGAATACGGCGATGATTACATGCCGCTTCTCGAAATGATTCCCGACAATGAGCGCGACAGCTTCATCGCGATGGACTGCCCGCGCCGGCTGTATCTCAAAAGCGGGCTCAAGCCGGCGTTTCGCTTTTTCACGCTTCAGCAGTGGATGAGCGTCAACAGCGCCGACTTTGCCGACATGCTGCACGACGAGTTTGCCGAAAGCCGCGTGCGCTGGGTGCTGCGCTTTGAGCTTTACGACGTGCCGCTTGTGACCGAAGACGTCATCGCCGAAAGCTACACCCGCGTCGCCTCCTCCCCCGCCGGGATATACAGCCTTTATCGGCTGAACGATTGACGTAAAACGCGCGGACATGCCCTTGGGCATGGCCGCGCGTGTTAATTTATATGTTCCGCGTCACTCGACGGGGACGGTGAGCGGGCGGGGATAGCGCAGGAATCTGCGCTCAAATTCGAGCATGTGAGAAAGCTGGAGCGAGAGAGCGTGGCGCACCTTTTCGTCCGTGATGGGCCGCTCAATGGCGCGCAGGGCGTCGCTTTCCTCGCCGCCGACGTCGGCGATGGTGTCGGCGTACAGGGTTTTGTTATACAAAAACTGCCCGTAGGCCGAGCCGGTCTCGAACGGCTCGCGCTCAAGCTCATCCCATGTGCAAACTATGTCAAATTCAAGGTCGGTGATATTGACCTGTCTGCGAAGCATGGTGATCAAATGTCGCACCTCGTCCATTGCCTAATCCTCCCGCGTTTGTCATATATGCCCAGCGCATACGATGTTACCACACAAAGCAAAATATGTCCAGCCCCGATGAGGAAAACGGGCGAAATATTTGCGCAAAAATGCGAGCCGAGAAATCTCGGCTCGCAGTCATACTTTTCGGCTACGCGGCATCTACAGCATTATTTTCGCACTTGCGGGTTTTTCCTCACAATAGGCTATGGTTACGGTGCTGCCCGGTGTGGGGGCGGGTGTGCCGGGGGAGAGCCATTTGCGCTTTGTGTACTCCTTGCCGTTGACCGTGTACTCCACGGTCACGACGTGGGGATACTGCGCGCCGTCAGCACCGGTCAGGCGCGCGGGCTTGGTGTTCACCCTCAGCCACCATTGGCGCGCCACGCGCGTCACGGTTGCGGTCGTTTTCTTGTCCATATCAGCCATCCTTTCGTCAGTCCGCAAGCGCGTTCGCGCGGTGGATTATTTCTTTCATACGCTCGGCGTAGCGGCGCGTGGCGTCGTCGGCGGACTCGTCCGGCAAGATGACGCGATAGCGCGCGCCCTCGTGCGGCAATCCGGTGAGCACGTCCCACAGGGCGTCGAGGTTTTCGCCGTACCAGTCCTGCCACGCCATTTTGCGCCTCAGCTCGGCATATAGCTCGGCGCGGTCGCGGCAGGGTGCAAAATCGAGCGTGACCGCGTCGGTGAGCGCGGCCAAAAGCCCGCTGCACCCGGCGTAAATATCATCCCAGGCGCGGTCAAAGTCGCGGGTGTACCACGGGTCGTCTATCGCCTCGCCCACGCGCCCGGCATAGTCGAGCAGGTTGCGCAGCTTGCGGCAGTCGTCGGGCGCGAAAAAGCGCGCAAGGACGCGGCGGTTTTCCTCGTCCATGCTGACGATGAGGTCATAATGCTCATAGTCGCTTTTCCGCATCTGCCGGGCGCGGTGGGCGGAGCAGTCAATCCCGTGCGCGGCCAGCACACGGCGCGACGGCGGGTAAACGCCGTTGCCCAGCTCCTCCGTGCTCGTCGCGGCGGAGGCAATTTCAAACTCGTCCGCCCGCCCCGCGTCGGCCACAAGCTTTTTCATGATATACTCCGCCGTCGGACTGCGGCATATATTGCCGTGGCAAATAAAAAGTATTTTCGTCATGTATTTCTCCTTGCAAACGCTCGATGCAGTAATATTCGAGCACTCATATAAGCATTTGAAGCCGTGCTTGGCACAAATTCAAGCAAAAAGCATGTGAATTGTGCGCTTGCACGACTTCATTATATCATACACTCCCGCATTTTTCATCTGTTTTTTAACGGAGCGTCGGCGGGGAATGGATATGTCATTTCCCCCGCCTCACCGTTTTTGCACGGTTCTCACGGTATCTTCGAGGGCGGTTTTATAGATGAACACCACGAAGCC
>CAZXVA010000014.1:0-32964 GCA_964644305.1 uncultured Oscillospiraceae bacterium | reverse complement strand
GCCTGGCCGAGGCAAAGGCTCTTGTCGAAGGCGTTCCCGCCAAGATCAAGGAAGCCGTCTCCAAGGAAGATGCCGAGGCTCTCAAGGCTCAGCTCGAAGCCGTCGGCGCCAAGGTCGAGCTCAAGTAAGCTTAACCGTCAATACACACAAAACCGCTCTTTCAACCCGAAAGAGCGGTTTTTTATACTTATTTTTATCTGTGATATATCCTCTTATACTCCGCGCTTTCACCGCCGTCGGGAGTGGTGAGGATCAGCGGGGGCATTATTTTCAGACCCGGCTTGCCGCCGCGCTTGGCTTCTATCAGCACTAGCGACGGCGCGCTCTCCGCGCGCGGCTGGACGCAGCGCAAGCGCTTGGGCTCCAGCCCGTGCGCGCTGAGCGCGCAGAACACCTCGCTCAAGCGCTCAGGCCGGTGCACGAGCGAGAACGCGCCGCCTGTGCGCAAAAGCCACTGCGCCGCGGCGCAGATATCCTCCAGAGTGCATTCAAGCTCGCCGCGCGCGCCCGCGCGCGCCGCATCTGCACTCACCGCGCCGCTTTCGCGCGGGAAATACGGGGGATTGGCCGCAACAAGGTCAAAAGACCCGGCCTTGAACAGCTCGCGCACGCGGCGAATGTCGTCGCATATCACGTCACTGCGCTCGCTCAAGCCGTTTGCCGCCATGTTCTCGCGCGCGAGCGCGGCGGCCTCCGGCACGATCTCCAGCCCCGTCATGTGAAGCTTATCACACCGCGCGAGAAGCAACAGCATTATCGCCCCCGACGCACAGCCGAGGTCAATCCCCCGCCGCGCGCCCGACGCATTCACAAAGTCGGACAAAAGCACGCAGTCCGTGCCGAGCTTGAAATGCTCGGCCTGCGCAAAAACCGGCCCGCCCGGCCACAATTCCATAAATTCCGGATTATACATACCAATCTCCAATCAGCTTGTCTGAAAAGTTGTGACAACTTTTCAGACAAGCTCAATCCGCTGAGCATTTTGAATAAATCAAAATGCTGCTTCGCCCGAAAAGCCTTGATATTCAAGGCTTTTCGACGGCGGTTTATCCAATTTGAGGCGGGCCTTGCCCCCTCAAGCTCCCCCGCTGCTCTATCGCTTTTCCATTTTAGCGCAACATTTTGACAATCTCCACATATAAGAACAGCGGGACGGCAAACGCCGTCCCGCCGAACTTGCACTAATTACTCCTGAACGATAGCTTCAGCAGGGCACTGAGCTGCGCAGGCACCGCACTCCAGGCACTTGTCCTGGTCGATAAC
Source organism: uncultured Oscillospiraceae bacterium (assembly GCA_964644305.1). GTDB lineage: Bacteria > Bacillota > Clostridia > Oscillospirales > Oscillospiraceae > Limivicinus. The sequence continues at coordinate 31,701 of CAZXVA010000014.1, read as the reverse complement.
GTAGTGCAGGTCGCCCATGTCGATAGCCTCGGCAGGGCACTGAGCTGCGCAAGAGCCGCAGGACAGGCACTCGTCGGTAATAACAAAAGCCATGGTGTTACCTCCGTATGTATTTTTGGAAATCCGCCCGAAAAAGGGGTGGAAACCTTTCCACAGGGTATTGTATCACATAAAATCAAAAAATCAATATCAAATAATCAACAGAAAAAATGATTTGTGACTATAAATTGAGTTAAACCTGACGATAATATTTTGACCCGGACGAGGTTTCGCCTTAATCGGCGCGCCGTTTGGGCGATAATTGAATGCATGTACGCAGGGCGCGGGGCTTGCCGCGCCTTGCCGAGGGGAGGCACACAACACATGAAAAGCAACGGCCAGTTCACCCAGCGCGCCGAGCTTGCCATTGAAAACGCGCGCATTGCGGCGGGCACACTGGGGCACGGCTATGTCGGGACGGAGCACCTTTTGTTGGGGATAATGATGGAGCGGGACGGGCTGGGCGCGCACATATTGGCAAAGCGCGGACTCAGCGAGGACGCACTGCGCCGCGCCGTCGCCGCGATGAACGGCACGGGCGCGCCCGGCATACCGGGACAGGGGCTGACGGCGCGCGCCCGCCTCGCCATGGAAAAGGCGGCGGCGGAGGCCGACGCCATGCGCCAAAGCTTCATCGGCACGGAGCACATTCTCCTCGGCATACTGCGCCAAAGCGAGTGCGGGGGCGTGCGCGCGCTGAAAGAGGCGGGCGCGGAGATAAACGACGTTTACACCGACATCATGGACGCCTTCGGCATGCCGCCGGGGCGCGGCAAGCCGCAGCCCGGCGCGATAAAAAGCACCGTGCGCCGCGCGGAGACGCGCGTGCTGGATCAATACAGCCGCGATTTGACCGACCTCGCCCGCGCCGGGGCGATTGACCCCGTCATCGGGCGCGAGGACGAAATTATGCGCGCCGTGCAGATTCTATCGCGCCGGACGAAGAATAACCCCGTCCTCGTCGGCGAGCCGGGCGTGGGCAAAACCGCCGTGGCCGAGGGGCTGGCGATGTGCGTGGCGCGCGCCGACGCGCCGGAGGCGCTGCACGGCAAGCGCATTGTCGCGCTGGATATCCCCGCCATGCTCGCCGGCACAAAGTATCGCGGCGATTTCGAGGAGCGCGTCAAAGCCGTGCTGAAGGATGTCAAGCGCGCCGGGGATGTCATTCTTTTCGTTGACGAGCTGCACACGATCATCGGTGCGGGCAGTGCCGAGGGCGCGATTGACGCGGCCAACATCCTCAAGCCCGCTCTCGGGCGGGGCGAGGTGCAGATAATCGGCGCGACAACGCCGGAGGAATACCGCCGCCACATCGAAAAGGACGCCGCGCTGGAGCGGCGCTTCCAGCCCGTGCGCATCGGCGAGCCGGATCGCGAGCACACGCTGGCCATGCTGCGCGCGCTTCGCACCGCGCTTGAGACGCACCACGGCGTCCGCATTTCGGACGGGGCGCTGTCCGCCGCGCACGAGCTGTCCGTCCGCTATATCAACGACCGCTTTCTCCCGGACAAAGCCATCGACCTTTTGGATGAGGCCGCCGCGAGCGTGCGCGTGGCCTCGCGCGCGGATCGCCTCGTGCGCGAGGGCGACATCGCCGCCGTGGTGTCCCGCTGGACGCAGATTCCAGTGACGGGGCTGGACAAGGACGAGGCCGCGCGGCTCATCGGCTTGGAAGAGGAGCTCAAGCGCCGCGTCATCGGGCAGGACGAGGCCGTGTCCGCCGTGGCGCGCGCCGTTCGGCGAAGCCGCGTCGGCCTGAAAGACCCCGCCCGCCCGGTGGGCAGCTTTCTCTTCCTCGGCCCCACGGGTGTGGGCAAGACCGAGCTGTGCCGCGCCCTCGCCGCCACGGTTTACGGCGATGAGCGCGCCATGATTCGCCTTGATATGTCCGAATACATGGAAAAGCACACCGTCAGCCGCCTCATCGGCTCGCCGCCGGGCTACGTCGGATACGAGGACGGCGGGCAGCTCACGGAAAAGGTGCGGCGCAAGCCGTGGTCGGTGGTGCTGTTCGACGAGATTGAGAAAGCGCACGAGGACGTGTGGGGCATACTTTTGCAAATAATGGACGACGGCCACCTCACCGACAGCACAGGCCGCCGAGTCGATTTCAGCAACACCGTCATCGTCATGACCTCGAACATCGGCGCGAAGGCTATAACCTCCGGCCGGGCGCGCATGGGCTTTTCCGACGGGCGCGGCGGCGATGAGCGCGACATGCGCGAGGCCGTGATGGCCGAGCTGAAAGCCACGTTCCGCCCGGAATTTCTCAACCGCATTGACGAGACAATAGTCTTCCACCGCCTGACGGAGGAGAACATGTTCGCCATCACGCAGGGGCTGCTGGCCACGGTGGAAAAACGCTTTGAAAAGCTCGGCTTGCACCTCACCGTGCCGGAGGAGGCCGCGCGTCAGCTCGCGCGCGCCGGGCATGATGACGCGTTCGGAGCGCGTCCCCTGCGGCGCACTGTGCGCCGCACGATTGAGGACGCGGCGGCGGAGCTGATGCTCGACGGCCGCCTAAAGCCCGGCAACACCGTCTCCGCCGCCCTGACCAACGGCGAGGTGCACCTGAGCGTGGCGGAGTGAGGGGAAAAAACGCCCACGCCCTTGGCTCTCTTTGAGAGAGCTGTTGCCGTCAGGCGACTGAGAAACCCCACCCGCGCCGGTTTTGCGTCTTGTCCGGTTGAAAATAAACTATTGTTGAATTATAATTGAACAAGAGTTTAATCCATGCGGATATAATCTCTCCAAGACTGTACATTCGGAGGCAATGTATGTTCAAGATACTCATCGCAGAGGACGACAACGAGCTTAGGCAGCTTTTCAGCCATGTCCTCATCAAAAACGGCTATTCCGTCACGGGTGTGGACAACGGCGAGCGCGCGCTTGCCGCCATGGACACGAGCTATTACGACCTCATCATTTCTGACATCATGATGCCCGTGATGGACGGTTACGAGCTGGTCAAAACCATTCGCGGCGCGGGCAACAACACCCCCGTGCTCATGATCACCGCGCGCGACGCGTTTGACGACATGCGCGAGGGCTTCATCTCCGGCACGGATGATTACATGGTCAAGCCCGTCAACGTCAACGAACTGCTTTTGCGCGTGGGTGCGCTACTGCGCCGCGCGCAGATTATCAACGAGCGCCGACTCGTCGTCGGCGACACTGTGATGGAGTGCGACTCGCTCACCGTCACAGTCAACGGCCAGAGCATGGTTCTGCCGCAAAAGGAGTTCATGCTGCTATACAAAATGGCCTCTTACCCCGGCCGCATATTCACCCGCCAACAGCTCATGGACGATATATGGGGCTATGAATCCGAAACCAACACCCACACCGTTGACGTGCACATCGGGCGTCTGCGCGAAAGATTCAAGGACACCCGCGACTTTCGCATCGTGACAATGCGCGGGCTGGGCTACAAGGTGGAAAAGGCATGAAATGCGGTGAAAAAAAGCTGAAAAAGCGGCTCAAGGCGGACTTTCAGTTCAAGTTTTCCGCCGCGGCGGCCGTGGGCGCAATCGTCGCGGCAATGCTGACCTTCGGCGTGGTGTATTTTCTCTATGCGCAGTTCAACCTCTCGTTCGGCATGCCGACGTGGCTGCGGCTGCTGCTGTTTGCGGTGCTGTTCGGCGTGGGCGTGGCGGTGGTGCTCAACCGCGCGTTCGTCAGCCCCATGAGCGAGATGGCGCGGGCCATGCAGCGCGTGGCCGACGGCGATTTTGACGTCCAGCTCAAAAGCAAAAGCACAATCAGCGATATCCGAGAGGTTTACGACAGCTTCAACCTCATGGTCAAGGCGCTGTCCGAAACGGAGACGCTTCAGTCCGACTTCATCTCCAACGTGTCGCACGAGTTCAAAACCCCGATAAACGCCATTGAGGGCTATGCCTCGCTCTTGCAGGACAGCGAGCTGCCGCGCGAGCAGCAGGCGCAGTATGTCGGCAAGATAATATCCAACACCAAGCGCCTTTCCGACCTCGTCGGCAACATTCTGCTCCTCAGCAAGGTGGACAACAACTCCATCCGCCCCAAGGCAAGCGTTTACCGCCTCGATGAGCAAATCCGCCAGTCCATTTTCGCCCTCGAGCGCAAGTGGACGGAGAAAAACATCGACTTCGACATCGAGATGGAAGAGGTTGAATACTGCGGGTATGAATCGTTCATGCTGCACGTGTGGACAAACCTCATCGACAACGCCATCAAGTTCGATTCCTACGGCGGCGAGATTAAGCTCCGCCTGAAAAAGACCGAGGGCGACACCCTCACCTTCTCCGTCACCGACACCGGCCCCGGCATCTCCGAGGCCGAGCAGCAGAGCATTTTCAACCGCTTTTATCAGGGCGACAGCTCGCACAAAAGCGAGGGCAACGGCCTCGGCCTTGCCCTGGCGAAAAGAATAGTCACGGCAAGCGGCGGCGACATCGCCGTGGCAAGTGAGGCGGGCGCGGGCGCATGCTTCACCGTCACTCTCCCTCTCACGGTGGAAAACACCCCCTACGCCGCCGTTGAAATGAAAGAGGCGAAAATATAAGAATCACGCTTCTCGGCGATTCTGTATTTGAGGCCAAAATCTCCGACATTCTGCGGCATAGCATAGTGCACGGGCGCATAAGCCGCGCCTATCCGCATCTCGCCGAGGGCGAGCGCAGCGGCGCGCACTTCAAGCGCATAATAGCCGCCGACCGGAGAAAGAACGAGCGAAAGACGAAAAAGTCCGCGTGATATAACACGGTGCGTGTTGCGAAAGCAACACGCACCGTTTGTTTCATTTATCGTCCCTTGGCAGTTCGATTATCAGCGACTCGAACGGGCGCAGGTCATAGCTTATGCTGTATTCGCGGCCGTCGCACTCGCTTTTTTCGGCGGTCAGCGGGGGAATGTCCCCGCGCTCATCCGGGCCGCCGCTGCCGGGCAGGCTGTCGTATGTGCTGAACATGCGCTTGTAAAGCCCCGCCCTCGGCACACCGCAGCGATACCCGCTCTGCTGCAGCGGCGAAAACGAGCATATCACCAGCACCGCCCCGTCATAGTTCCACGGGTTGCGGCGGATATAGCTCAAAATGTTGCGGTCGGAGTCCGCGCTGTTGACCCACTCGAACGTCACCGGGTTTTTGGAATCGGCGTGCAGCGTGGGATACATCTTGTAAATCCCGATGAGGTTTCTCACGCACTGCATCACGTCTCTGTGCCCGAAGTCGCTCGCCAGCCCCCAGTTCAGCTCGCGGTTTTCATCCCACTCTCTGTCCTCGCCGAACTCCTGACCCATGAACAAGAGCTTTTTGCCGGGGTGGGTGAATTGGAAGGTGTACAGGCTTTTCAGCGTAGCGAGCTGCTCGGCCGTGCCGCCGGGCGCTTTTTTCGCCATCGGCTTTTTCAGGTGCACCACTTCGTCATGGCTGAGCACCAGCACGTAATTTTCCGTAAACGCGTAATCCGCCGTGTGCGTCAGCTTGCCGTGCAGCCAGTGGCGGTACAGCGGGTCTTCCCCGATGTATTTGAGCGTGTCGTTCATCCAGCCCATGTTCCACTTGAACTGGAATCCGAGCCCGCCCTTGTCCACGCTCTCCGTGATGCCCGGCAGAATAGATGAATCCTCCGCGATGAGATAGGCGTCGGTCTTGGCCGTCACGGCGGCGTTGAGCCGTTTGAGGAACTCCGTGCTCTCCAAATTCTCCGTCCCGCCGAACTTGTTCACGCGCCATTGACTGCGCCCGAAGCTCGTGTACAGCATCGCCGCCACCGCGTCCACGCGCAGCGCGTCGATGTGAAATTCCTTTATCCAGTAAAACGCACTTGCCGCGAGGAAGCTGCGCACCTCGCCCTTGCCGTGGTCAAACGCCTTTGTCCCCCATTCGGGGTACTCGGCCAACAGCGGGTCGGCGGATTCGTACAGCGCCGTGCCGTCAAAGCTCTCCAGACCGAAATCGTCGCGCGGGAAGTGCGCCGGCACCCAGTCGAGTATCACGCCGATGCCGTGCGTGTGCATCGTGTCCACGAAATAACGGAAGTCGTTCGGCGTGCCGTAGCGCGCCGTGGGGCAGAAATACCCCGTCACCTGATACCCCCACGACCCGTCGAACGGGTATTCGCATATTCCGATAAGCTCCACGTGCGTGTACCCCATGAAGCCGAGGTATTCCGCCAGCTCGTCGGCAATGCGGCGGTAATTGAGAAAGCCGTCGCCGTTTTGCGAATAGTCCTTTTTCCACGAGCCGAGGTGGATTTCGTATATCGCCATCGGCTTTTCCATCACGCCATCGCGCGCAAACTCGCCGCGCGCGTCGCCGTCGTGCCACTCATAGCCCGACAGCGGGCACACAATCGACCCGCTCGACGGCCTCAGCTCCGAGCGGAACGCAAACGGGTCTGCCTTATAGCGCGTTATGCCGTCCGCGCCCTCGATGACATAGCGGTAAACGTCACCCGCGCGCACACCGGGGATGAAAACCTCCCAAACTCCGCTCTCGCCGCGCTCCATCACGCCCTGCGCCGCGTCCCAGCCCGTGCGCGAGCATATCACGCTCACGTGCCGCGCCCTCGGCGCCCACAGGCAAAAGCGCGTCCCGGCCTTGCCGCCCTCGCGCCTGAGATGCGCGCCGAGCTTGCGGTAACAGCCGTATCCCTTGCCCGCGGCAAATCGCGCGCCATCCCGCGCCGTGAAAGAAAAGCCCACACTATTGCTCATTTCTCCGCGTCCTTTCCTAAGTAGTAACCGGTCAATCATGCTGACATTATATCACAGCCAAAGTAATTATTAAAGAGGTAAAAGCTTATTTAATAAGCAAAAACCACCCTCAGATGTGGCCGGTGTGGCCGCATCCGAGGGTGGCACGATTATCGCAAACGGCCCCAAGACCGCATACAAGTACAACGACGATGGTTGCCACCCGACCGGCGACGCCATCTTTGTTGAGTATTGCACAGGTTACGAAGCAATAGATAATGTCACGCTCGGCGACGGCAACATCAGCAGCGAGAACGGCAAGCCCCTCGTTGCCTACAAGGAATAGACCCATGGCAGCAGTCGGGAAATTGATGGAATGTGCCCTGCTTCCCGCACGCCATGAGCGCCGCCCTCACTTGCCCCTCCCAATAGGCGCACAGCCGGAGCGCGCACTAAACTTCAAGCGCAGAAGCCGATTTCGGCTTCTGCGCTTGCTTGTCTTTTCGTCAATTGAAGCTATCTGCGTTTGACTTGAACAGCTGGTCTATTCTTGCTTTCAAGGGGGCGTTTTCGGGGCGGGCGAGATTGGGGTCATCGCGCAGCAGGCGGGCGCTTTCGTCCTGCGCCGCCTGCATTGTGTTCACGTCCGCGCCGAGGTCGGCCACGTGCATCTCCGGCAAGCCGTGCTGGCGCGAGCCGAAAAAGTCGCCCGGCCCGCGCAGACGCAAATCCTCCTCGGAAATCTTGAAGCCGTCGTTCGTGTGCGTCATGATTTTCAAGCGCGCCTTGACATCGTCCCCGTCGCTGTCGGAAACGAGCACGCAATAGCTTTTGTGCGCCCCGCGGCCGACGCGCCCGCGAAGCTGGTGAAGCTGGCTCAGACCGAAGCGCTCTGCGTTCTCGATTATCATCAGCGCCGCATTCGGCACGTCCACGCCCACCTCAATCACCGTCGTGGCCACAAGAATGTCAGTCTCGCCGCGCGCAAAGGCGGCCATGGCGGCGTCCTTGTCCTTGGGCTTGAGCTTGCCGTGCACACAGCCCACGCGCAAATCAGGGAACAGCTCTGCAAGCTCGCGCGCATGCTCCTCGGCGGATTTCGGCGGCGCGGCAAGCTCGTCGTTTTCCTCCACCATCGGGCACACCACGAACACCTGCCGCCCCTCGCCGACCAGCTTGCGGATAAAGCCGTTGAGCCGCGCGCGATAGCTTTCATCAACTGCAAAAGTGCTCACGCGCTGCCGTCCGGGGGGCAGTTCATCGAGAATCGACACGTCCAAATCCCCGTAAATCATCAGCGCGAGAGTGCGCGGAATGGGCGTGGCCGACATGACCAGCACGTGCGGCCGCGCGCCCTTGCCAATCAGCGCCGAGCGCTGATTGACGCCGAAGCGGTGCTGCTCGTCCGTCACGACGAGGCCGAGGCGCGCATACTCCACATCGGCGGAAAACAGCGCATGCGTGCCCACGATGAGGTCGACGCCGCCCATGGCGAGCGCCCCCTTCACCGCGCGCTTGTCCTTCGCGCTCATCGAGCCTGTCAGCTTGAAAACGCGAATGCCCAGCGGCTCAAGCAGGGCGGAAAGATTGGCATAATGCTGCTCGGCCAAAATCTCGGTCGGCGCCATGAACGCGCTCATATACCCCGCGCGCCAGGTGTGCCACACCAGCGCGGCGGCCACGAGCGTTTTGCCGCTGCCGACATCGCCCTGCAAAAGCCGGTTCATCGCGCGCCCGGAGCACATGTCGTCCAGCGCCTCGCTCACGGCGCGGCGCTGTGCCCCGGTGGGGGCGTAGGGGAGTGAGGAATAAAATTTATCCGTGTCCGCCGGCTCAAAGCGCAGCCCGCCGTCATTCGAGCGCTCCGCGCGCATTGTGCCCAGGGCACACGCCAGCACGAACAGCTCTTCAAATATCAGCCGCCGCCGCGCCAGCTCCAGCGCCTCAAAATCGGCGGGGAAGTGTATGTTTTCATAGGCATAGCGCGCCTGAACCAGCCCGTTTCGCGCGCGAACGTCCTCCGGCAGTATGTCCGGCACGCGCTCTGCGCACTCATTCAGCCCCTGCCGCGTCGCCTGCTGCATCAGCCGCTGGGACAGCCCGGTGCACACCCTGTAAACGGGCACAATCCGCCCGGTCACGCTGTTTGCCGCGCCCTCGCGCTCATACACGGGGTTGACCATGCTGCGCCTCGTCCCCTGCGTCTCGACTTTGCCGTAGAACACGTAAGTCTCCCCGCGCACGAGCTGGTCTTTTACATAACTCTGATTAAAAAACGTTATGTCAACCGAACCGCTCTCGTCAACCGCGCGCAGCTTCACAAGATCCATGCCACGGCGAACGTGCGCAAGGTGCGGCGTGTCGGCCACGGTTGCGAGAATGCACACCGCCTCGCCCACCGGCGCAAGCGCGATGGGGCACATCTGCGAGCGATCCTCATACCGCCGGGGAAAATAGGAAATCAGGTCATAGAGAGAAAAGACGCCGAGCTTGTTGAGCGACTGCGCCTTTTTCTCGCCTATTCCTTTTATGTATCTGACATCGGTGTTCAAATCCGCCATTATTCCACAAAGCTCAATTCATAGTTTTCGTTTGTGAGGGTGAACTCCTCAATAAGCCCCTTGGTGCAGATAATCTGGTTTTTGCCGGAGGAGTTGTCGCTGTTGGTGACGAGTATCATCTCAAACCCGCCGTAGTTGCGCCAATAACTGATTGCGCGCGACTGGCCGAGCACGAACATGGCCGTGGAAAGGCAGTCGGCCAGCGTCCCGTCCGGGCAGATTATCGTCACGGACTGCAGGTTGTTCGACACCGGGTAGCCGGACGCGGGGTTTATGATGTGCTGATACTTTGTGCCGCGCGAATCGGTGAAAAAGCGCTGATATCCGCCGCTTGTCACCACAGCGGTCTCGCCCACGCTCACCACGCCGAGATAGCTTGCGGTGTTGTTCGGGTCTTGCACGGCGACGTTCCAGTTCGTCCCGTCGGGCTTGAGGCCGAGGGTCTGCACGTTGCCGCCGAGTGAAATTATCCCGCTTGTCACGCCGGCCTGACGCATGGCCTCCACGGCGTTATCCGCCGCACACCCCTTGGCGCAGGAGGCAAAGCTCATCTCCCCGTAAGAGGGTATGCTCACCGAGTACGAACCGGACGAGGGAAAGCTCGTCAGCGAAAGCTGGCCAAAGCACAGCCGCGCCAAGTCCTCGGCGATTTCCTCCGCTGTGGGCACGTAGTATTTTCCGTCCACGAAGCCCCAGCGCTTCACCACGGGGTAAAGCGTCAAATCCAGCGCGCCCTCGCTCTGCTCATACACAGTGTGCGCCGTGCTCAGCATCTTGGCGATTTGGCCGGAGATGACCGTGCCCGCGCCCTGCGCGTGGTTGATGGCGTAAACGGTGCTGGTGCTCAGTTCTGGGTCAAGCGCGGCGTCCATCGAAAGAATGATGCTCTCCGCGGCGTTCAGCCCCGCGTCGGCCTTCTTGCCGTAGGCCGTCAGTGTCATCACCGTGTCCATGGCGAACACCTCGCGCTGGGTCTGCTTGGTCTCGCCGCAAGCGCTCAGCGGCAGCGCCATCGCCGCCACAAGCACACAGCATATAAGCTTATAAACAAATCCTCTATGCTTCATATTCGGCATTGTTTCCTCTATAATCACATATTTCCGGGTGCAAACACCACACCCATTGTACATTATTATAACAGAAATCCCCGAACATGTAAAGCCATAGGGTAACATGGGGGCTCGTCATTTCTGCGCGGCAAAAAGCCGCCGGCATCTCGGCTAGGCGTAGCCGAGATGCGGCGGCGGAGAATGCTGCTTATTGATGTCAGAGTTTCATTTTTCTCAGGGCTTTTACGAGATACATGGCGGCGAGGCCGGTGAAGAGGCCGGTTATCACGCCGGAGATGATGAGGGCGGGGGCGTAGAGAAAGACGGAGGGCGTTTTGACCACGAGGACACACGCGGCAAGCTGGCCCATGTTGTGCGCCACGGCGGCGAGCGCCGACACTGCCCACAGGCGCTTTTCCGCAACGCGGCCGACGAGCAGGCACATCACGGCATACGCCAGCGCGCCGCCCGCGCCGCTGTACAAAATCGCAGAGGGCGAGCCGGCAAAGACCGCGCCCATGATGATGCGCACGGCGAGCACCGCGCCCGCTTCCTTTTTGCCGAGGATGAGCATGGCGGCAAGCGTGATGACATTGGCAAGGCCGAGCTTCACGCCCGGGATGGGCACGGGCGCGGGGATTTGCGCCTCAATGATGAAAATGATGAGGGCAAGGGCGGTCAAAAGCGCCATGAGCGCGAGCTTTTTGGTTTTAGCCATCTATGCCGCCTCCTTCGATGCGCACACTCAAGCGGTGCGGCATGCAGATTATGGGCACGCCGCTTTGGCTTATCTCGCCCTGCGCCACGCATATGCCGTCCGGGCAGTTCGAGCGCGTGACGGCGATTGCGCCGGGGGCGACGTGGACGGTGTTGTGCCCGTACCGGGTGTCGATTTCGATGTCATACGCCTCGCGCACGGCGGCAAGGTCAATGCGGTAAAGCTCTTCCCCGTCCACGCGCACGACGGCCACTCCCCCACTCCCCAAGGCGGCAGTGAGAACCCATGCCGCGGCACACGCGGCGCACAAAAGCGCCAGCGCCGCGACCCATATCAGCGATTTTTTGTCCGCAGAGCGGAAAAAACGAAATTTTTTCATGTTTATTATTGTAGATTAACGCGCCGCAGTTGTCAACCGGATAAGTTTTATGTTATAATATAAAATTGAAGTATTATGTAAAGCGAGGTGAGGGCATGGAGCTTTTGAAGCTGTACGCAATGACGACGGCGAAATACGCGCTGATCATCCTGTCGGCGGCGATTATAGTGCGGTGCATCCGCTCCATGCTCAGCGAGCGGTATGAGCCGGAGCTGTGGGGCTACCTGCGGCGAGGGCGGGAGAATTTGCCCATACTGCACTGGGAAAACAGCATAGGCCGCTCGCGCTTTTCGGATATACGCATTGACATGCCCGCCGTCAGCCGCGTGCACGCGGTTTTGACCCGCTCGGACAAGGGGATTTGGCGGCTTTACGACATTTTCTCCAAGGGCGGAGTATGGGTCAACGGCGTGAAGGTGGGCGAAAACGGCGTGGAAGTGAGAAACGGCGACGTGCTGAATCTCGCGGGCGTGGTGTGCCGGTTTCTGCCGGTGAACAGCGAGCAGCGCGAGGCGCTGGAGGAATACCGCACGAGGCCGGGGCAGCGAGTTTCGCCCGCGATTACGCTTTTGGAAGTGACGCTGTTCGAGGCGTTTTTGCTGCTGGAGCACGTGTTCACCGCCGAGGCGGGGTACGCCGGGGACATCGCGCTGGCATTCGCGGGGCTGATGTGCGTTCAATGGCTGTGCTATTACGCGATGCGCTTCATCGGGCGCAGCGGCTTCGAGGTGGAAACGCTGGCGTTTTATTTGAGCGCGCTGGGCATGTCGGTGGCCGCATCGGGCACACCGGAGGACATGTTCAAGCAGCTTTTGCTGACGATGGTGGGCGTGGCGCTGTTTGTGATAAACGGCTGGTGGCTGCGCAATCTCCGGCGCACGGCGGCGATGAGAATACCGGTGGCGATTTTGGCGGCGGCGCTGTTGGGCGTGAACGTGATGACGAGCGAGGCGGTGTTCGGCGCGCGAAACTGGCTTGAAATCGGCGGGTATTCGTTCCAGCCGTCGGAATTTGTGAAGGCGCTTTATATCTATGTGGGCGCGTCGACACTGGACAGGCTCTACCGCACGCGAAATTTGTACACGTTCATCGGCTTTTCCGCCGCGTGTGTCATCGCGCTGGCGCTCATCGGCGACTTCGGCACGGCGCTCATCTTTTTCGTCAGCTTTCTCATAATCTCCTTCATGCGTTCCGGCTCAATCGCAACGGTGCTGTTGGCGGTGTCCGGGGCGGGGCTGGCCGGGTTTCTGGCCGTGTCCGTAAAGCCGTACATCGCGCAGCGCTTCGCGACCTGGGGGCACGTGTGGGAGGACATATACGACAAAGGTTATCAGCAGACGCGCGCCATGTCCGCCGCCGCATCGGGCGGGCTTTTCGGCAAGGGCGCGGGCGGCGGCTGGCTGAAGGACATTTTCGCGGCAAACACGGACATGGTGTTTGCCATGATATGCGAAGAGCTGGGGCTGATAATCGGGCTGTGCATGGTGCTGGCGGTGCTGACGCTCGCGTTTTTCGCGGTGCGCTCGGCGCGGCAGGGGCGCTCGGCCTATCACGCGATTGCCGCATGCGCGGCGATGAGCATGCTTTTGGTGCAGCTGGGGCTGAACGTGTTCGGCTCGCTTGACATTCTGCCGTTCACGGGGGTGACGTTCCCGTTCGTTTCGCGGGGCGGATCGTCGCTGCTGTCGTGCTGGATGATGATGGCGTACATCAAAAGCGCGGACAACCGGCGCAGTGCAAGCTTCGCGGTCAACGCCGTCAAGCGCATTGACGACGAGGACGAGGAAGACGAGTTCGACGAATTTGACGATTATTATCCGGAGGATGACGAATGAGGAGAATCACAAACCGCGCCGTCTCCGTGCTGCTTATCGCGGCAATGGTGATATGCGGAATGGTGGTTTACGTGCTGCGTTACATTGACCATGGGCAGGACTGGGCGCTGTACTTTTCGCGCGCAAACTCCGGCTCAACCGGGCAGATATACGACCGGCGCGGCACTAGCTTGGCCTATTTCAGCGGGTATGAAAACCTGTTCGCCGCCGACGAGTGGACGCGCGAGGCCAATTACCACGTCACGGGCGACTATTGGGGGCGCACGGGCACGGGGGTGCTGTCGAGCTTTTGGGGCGAGATGCAGGGGTTTGACCTGATAAACGGCACAACGCAGGAAGAGCACAGCGTGCTGCACCTGAACATCGACTCGGAGCTCAACAAGCTCATCTATGCGCGCCTGTGCCGCCTCTACAAGCCTACAGACGAGAACGCGGCGACGCAATACGACGAAAACGGCAATGAGATAACCCCCGCGAGAGAGGTTTACAACGCGGCGGTGCTGCTGTGCAATTACCGCACGGGCGAGCTTTTGGGCATGGTGTCGATGCCGACGGTCGACCCGCTGGAGGCCGAGGGCGACGTCGCCGAGGGCGCGTACATCAACCGCTGCCTTTCGGCAACCTTTGTGCCGGGGTCGGTGTTCAAGCTGGTGACCTCCGCCGCCGCGATTGAAAACATACCGACGCTCAAGGGCGAGAGCTTTTTTTGCGAGGGCAAGGTGGAGATTGCCGGAGTGCCGATAACCTGCAAGGTGTCGCACGGCGAACAGACCTTTGAACAGGCGCTGGCCAACTCCTGCAACTGCACATTTGCCCAACTTGCCGTGCGCGTGGGGCAGGGCACGATGGTGGAATACGCGCGCATGTACGGCCTTTTGGACAGGCAGAGCCTCGACGGCATCAAAACCGCCGCGGGGAACTACCCCACCGAATTTGTCGGCGACCCGGAGACGGGCTGGTCGGGCATCGGGCAGTCAACCGACCTTGTTTGCCCATACTCGATGCTGCGCTTTGTGTGCGCCGTGGCAAACGGCGGCATACTCGCAGAGCCGAGGCTCATCAACGACGGGCAAGCGCCGGTTTACGAGCGCTTCATGGACGCGGGCACGGCAGAATATCTAAAGCAGCTGATGAGCTACACCGCCGAAACCGCATACGACGCCGAGCACAACTTCCCCGGCCTTAAAATTTGCGCCAAGACGGGCACGGCCGAGATCGGCGACGGCACGTCAAACGCGTGGTTCGTCGGGTTTTTGGACGACGAGGAGCACCCTTACGCCTTTGTGACGATGATAGAGCGCGGGGGCGGCGGCCTGACCACGGCGGGCGGCGTGACGAACAAGTTTTTGCAGGATTACATGGATTTTTTGAACGGCAAGGAGTGATTCCTTAAAATGATAGACGTATCGGTCAGCTCGCTGGTGAAGTCGTTTGAGATTGGCAGCAACGTGCTCGACGGGCTGAGCTTTTCCGTCAACACGGGCGAGCGCGTGGGCATACTCGGACACAACGGCTGCGGCAAGACCACGCTTTTCCGCATACTCGTGGGCGAAATCGACTGCGACGAGGGCGAGATTATGATTGCGCCCGGAAAGCGGCTGGGGCTCATCTCGCAAATCCCGGTTTACCCGGAGGAGTGGACGGTGGAGGACGTGCTGCGCGACGCGCACAGGCACATTGACGCCATATCCCGCCGCATTGACGAGATAACCGCCGAGATGGAGCACGACAGCTCCCCCGCCCTTTTGAACGAATACGACCGGCTGAGCGAGGACTTCCGCCGCCTCGGCGGATACGACACCGAGCTTGACCGCAACCGCGTGGCAAACGGGCTGGACATTCCGCGCGCCATGCGCGAGCAGCTTTTCTCCTCTCTCTCCGGCGGGGAGAAAACGCGCGTCAACCTCGCGCGGCTCATTTTGGAGAACACCGACATTCTCCTGCTCGACGAGCCGACAAACCACCTTGACCTGCACGCGACCGAGTGGCTGGAGGACTATCTGCTGCACTTCAAGGGGACGGTGCTGGTGATAAGCCACGACAGGTGGTTTCTCGACAAGGTGGTGGAGCGCTGCGTCGAGATAAATGAGGGCAAGGCCGAATTATATTCCGGCAATTACAGCTTTTACGTGACCGAGAGACAGCGGCGCTTTGACGAAAAGCTGAAAAAATATGAAAAGGATCAGGCCAAAATCGAGCAGCTGACACGCGCGGCGGAGCAGATGCACCTGTGGGCGTTCATGGGCATGGACAAGCTGCACAAGCGCGCATTTTCCATGGAAAAGCGGATTGAAAAGTTGTCGCGCAGTGAAAAGCCCACCGAGCAGCGCAAGCTGAATGTGCGCTTCAAGGAACGCGAATTCAACGGCGACGAGGTGTTGGCGGCGGAAAACGTGAGCAAGGGCTTTGGCGAGAGGACGCTTTTTGACAAGCTCGATTTGCTCATCGAGGGCGGAGAGCGCGTGGCGCTCATCGGCGACAACGGCACGGGCAAGTCCACGCTCGTCAAGCTCATCATGGGCGAGGAAAAGCCCGACAGCGGCTATCTCGCGCTCGGCCCCGCCGTGCGCGCGGCGTACCTGCCGCAGATGGTGGCCTTTTCAAATAACGAGCGCAGCGCGCTCGACACCATGCTGTATGACTGCCGCTGTCAGCCGCAGGAGGCGCGCGACCGCCTCGCCGCGTTCGGCTTTCGCGGGGAGAGCGTGTTCACCCCGGTGGGCACGCTGTCCGGGGGCGAGAAAAGCCGACTGCGCCTGTGCATGCTGATGGGCGGGGACATAAACTTTCTCATACTCGACGAGCCGACAAACCACCTTGACATTGCAAGCCGCGAATGGATGGAGGACGCGCTGAGCGATTATGAGCAGACGCTGCTGTTCGTGTCGCACGACAGATATTTCATTGAGAAATTCGCCACGCGCGTTTGGGCGCTTGCCGACGGGAAAATCACCGATTTTCGCGGCAGTTACAGCGAATATTGCCAATGGCGCGAGCGGCAGGCGGTTTTTGAGCAAAATGCGCGGAACAATTCCAAGAAAACCGCCGTCAAAAAAGAGAGCGCGAAAACCGCCGCATCCCCCAACCGCGAGCGCGCCAGCGCAAAGCTTGAGCGCGAGATCGCCAAGCTGGAAGCGCGGCTGGCAGAGCTGGACAAGCTCGCAGAGGAAAACGCGACGGACTACCAAAAGCTGATGGAGCTTGACGGGGAGAAAACCGCACTGGACGACGAGCTTTTGCTCCTCTACGAAAAATGGGAGGAATTGAATTCATGAACAAACTGACTCACATCACGCCGCTTGCGGCGGTGCTGGCGGTGCTTTTGGCCGCGGCGGCGTTTTTCCGCTTCGCCATGCACGGGTATTCTTACATCGCGCACACACTGGTGTTCGTGGCGGTGGTGATAGTGCTGCACAAGGTTTTGCCCGCGTCGCTGTGGCGCGCGGCGGCGGCGCTGATCGCCGTGGGGCTGATATATTTCAGCGTGCTGGAGGTGCTGATTCTCTCCGCCTCGCGCACGAGCAACGACGCGCACGAAAAGCAGTATGTCATCGTGCTGGGCGCGCAGGTGAAGGGCACGCGCCCCTCCCCCTCGCTTTATTATCGCCTCGCCGGGGCACTGGACATTCTCACGCGCAACCCCAACGCCGTGGCGATAGTCACGGGCGGTCAGGGCGAGGGCGAGGACGTGACCGAGGCCGAGTGCATGCGCGCGTGGCTGGTCGAGTCGGGCATTGACCCGGCGCGCATAATAAGCGAGGACAAGGCCACCTCCACCATGGAAAACCTTGAATTCTCCTTTGACCTCATTCGCGAGCGCGGCGACGAGCCGGACGGCAACGTCACCATTCTTTCAAGCTCTTATCACCTTTACCGCGCGAAGACGATGGCCGCGCGCCTCGGCGTGGACGCTGCGGGCTACTCCGCCGCGCCGGGCAATCCCCTGCTGGCGCTCAACTTTTTCATTCGAGAGGCCTTCGGCGTGACCCATCTGTGGGTGTTTGGGGAATAAACGAGACTATATTACACCGTCGGCGGATTGTCCGCCGACGGTGTTTTTTGCTATGTTACTGCTCGGCCTCGGCTGTGCGCTCGGCCGCGTGAACCCAGCGGAGGAAGGTGGGGTGGGATATGTTCAGCTCTTGCGCGGCGGCGCGGGCGGAGAGGCGCCCCGCGACATGCTCGCGATAACAGCGCTCAAAGTCGGCGGGCTTTTCCATGCCGCGCGCGCCGAAGTGGATGCCGTTGGCCTTGGCCACGGCAATGCCCTCGGCCTGACGCTGGCGGATGAAATTGCGCTCGGTCTGCGCCACGTAGGAAAGGAGCTGGAGCACAATGTCCGCAATCAGCGTGCCGGTGAGGTCTTTGCCCTGGCGCGTGTCCAAAAGGGGCATGTCGAGCACGACGATGTCGGCGTTTTTCTCTTTGGTGATGAGCCGCCACTGCCGAATGATGTCCTCATAATTTCGGCCGAGGCGGTCGATGCTTTTGACGACCAGCGTGTCCCCCTCTTTCAGGTCGTGGACGAGCTTGCGGTACTTCGGGCGGTTGAAGTCCTTGCCGGATTCCTTTTCCACGATGATGTTGGCCGCTTTGACGCCGTATTTGCGCATGGCGGCGACCTGCCGCGCCTCGTTTTGCTCTTTGGTGGACACGCGGACATAGCCGTAAATACTGCATTTTTTCATGGTTTTGCCTCCTATATAAAATATAGGAGTATTGTATAATACAAAATTCAAAGACAAAGGCTTTGACATGTCGGCGAGAATCGGATATAATGTCCGCATAAACAATACACCATGTCCGAAAGAGGTGCGCCTATGTCCGACGCAAGAAGCAAGCAGGTCAAGCTGATAATCGAGTGCGCGGTTGAGCTTTTCAGAAAAAACGGCTATGAAAACGTCTCGGTCAACGATATATGCGCCGCGGTGGGGATTGCCCGCTCGACGTTCTATCTTTATTTTTCATGCAAGAAGCAGGTCATCGAGAAAATACTCGCCGACGTGCACCTGAACAAGGACGAATACTTTTCCGATTTCATCTCGGCGAAAAACGATTTTGAGCGGATGTGGATTTTGTGCCGCCGCTATCTCGACGTGGCCGAGACCATGGGGCCGGAAGTCACGGGGGCGCTGCTGCGCCTTGATTTGCTGGGCGAGATCGACATTTTGACTCAGGTGCACTCGGTTGATGAATGGTTCACCCGCATGACGGCAAACTGCCTGCAATCCGGCGTGATGCAAAGCCGCGAGCCGGCGGAAACGCTCGCCACGCTGGGGGTGGACATCGCGTTTTACACGACATACGAATGGTGTCGGTCAAACGGCGCGTTCCGGCTCAAAGAGCTGGTGCGCCGGCGCGCGGAGTCGGTTTACGGCGTCGCGGAGGAGCTGAAAATGAGCGAGGACGAGCTGCAAAAGCTATGAGAGAATAAAAAATGAAAAAGCAAGCGCCCCGTGCCGAAAGGCACGGGGCGACGGTTGTTCAGGGCATGGGTCGGCGCTCGACGCGGTCATAAATCCATTCCAGACGGGGCTGAAGCCACCCGATGAAGCGCAAATCCAAATTGAAAAAATAAATCACGACGCTTGCGCCGAAAAGCGCGGCGCACACAAGCGCGAATTTGGCGAGAGTTTTGTAGACTGTTTTCATTTTTCTCCTTTCCCGTGCGGTGTTACCAGGCGTTGTCGTCTGCAATCACTTCAAGCGACGCGTCAAGCGGCTCTTCGCCCAAAACGGTGCGCATATAGCGGTTGACCTCGTCGCGGATATTTTGGCGCGACGCCTTTCGCGGGTCGAGCAGGCAGTGGGTCACCCAGACGATGTGTATCCCGCGCTTGGCCGCCTCCTCGTCGAAAATGCCGTGATAGCCCATCATCGCCTTGCAGGCCATCTGCTCATACATGATGACCATGTCGCAATTGAACTCCTCGCAGAAGCGCCACAGGTCGTCCACGGCGTATTTCAGGCCGCTTTCGGAGCGGTTGCGCATGATGGTTTTGATGTAAAGATCGGCGAGGTCATAATACGCCTGCTCGCGGTTTTCGGGCGTGTCGGTTTCGGCGTAAAGCTCGGTGGAGGTGAGGTTCATGAAGTGCGTGATGGGGATGATGCCCCAGCAATTGATGAGCCAGTTGGGAAAGGCCGTGTAAAACTCGGCCTGAACGCCCCACATCAGCGCCCTGTGCCGATGCTCGCGGCAAAGCTTTTCCCGCTTGGCATAGCCCTTGTACATGAGGGCGCGAATCTTGTCGTCAACGGCGAGAATTTCGGCGCCGGTGTCGTTGAGCATGCGCATGTAATAAAGGTCGCGGTGGATGGCGTAATTATTTTCGGGGACTTGGGGATAGTCGGTTTTCTGCATTTCGAGGATTTCGAGAAAGCTGCGCGTGACGGCGTTGAAAAGGCGCATGTTTTCAAAATACGCGGCCCAATCCCACTTTTCGCCCGTTTCCCGCTCGACAAAGCTTATGGCCGCCTTTATCTCGTCCACGGCGTATTCATAGATGAGCTTGTCGTCAATAAAATGCGGGGCGGCGATGGCGAAGGCGGGCTTATTATAGCGCCGATCCTCGATGCCGTTGCCCATGAGGGAGGTGTCGCAGGTGGTGTTTGAATGCAGCAGGCACTTGCCGACGATGGGGTTGTCGTCCTCAATGGCCACGCCCAGCTCCGCCTTGGGCATGGTGCAGACATCGCCCGTTATGCCGTATTCCTCGGCCTTGTCGATGTAATGCGTGGCGGAATGCTGCGCCACGGCACTGCGCGCGAAAACCTCCATCAACTGAGGGCACAGCCGCGTGAGCGTGGGAAAGCCGAACATGATTTCTTCCATCATGTTTTCGTCGAGCACGACGGTTTTTTCGTCCAGCTCGCGCGAGCCGCCGAGGCGTTGGTCGGCCTTGAAGATGAGCGTGAGCGAGCGGATTATTTGGCGGACGACGAAGTCATAGTTTTCGTGGGCGATGCGGAGCTGAGTGCCGCGCGTGCCCATGGTGCTCCTGTCGACAAGGTCGAGCGCGGCGAGATAATCCAGCATCCAGCGATAGCGGAAAAAGCCCTTGAGATTTTGCACATTCGCGG
The DNA here is from genome assembly GCA_964644305.1 of uncultured Oscillospiraceae bacterium. Taxonomy (GTDB): domain Bacteria; phylum Bacillota; class Clostridia; order Oscillospirales; family Oscillospiraceae; genus Limivicinus. The sequence goes on along the minus strand of CAZXVA010000014.1, from coordinate 11,361 downwards.
CGAATTTGATGACCTGACCCCAGTTTTTCACCCAGCAGGTGTAATCATACCACGTGTCGGAAAGGCCGCGCCACTCGCGGCGGAGACGGGTTTTGCCGCCGTTATAGGTGCACTCGGCGGACGCTTTGAACTGCATTGCGCTCAGCATTGCTCTCCCCTCCTCAGCTTTTTCATCTCAACGCTTTCGACAAACGCCTGGACGCGCGTGCGCATTTGGCCGGACGCGCCGACGATGTACGGCCTGTCCACGCTCAGCACCGGCCAACCGAATTCCTCCGGCATGATGTGGAACAGCGCCGCGCGCTCATACGGCCAAAAGTTGCAAAAATTCATCTGCTCGACGATGATGCCGTCGGCCTTATATTCGCGGGCAAGCGCGTCGAGATACGCCTTGCGGTGGTCAATGCGCGGCTTGTCCATATAGCGGGGGCACTGGCAGTGCATCACATTGTGGCGGCAAATCTGGGTGAGCACGTCCTCGGTTTCGTTGAGGGCGATTTCCTCGCGGCCGGGGAATGCGCCGAAGCAATAGCGGTCAGCGCAGACATACGCGCCCGCCGACTCAATGAGCTTGACAAAATCGGGGTCGTCGATTTCGCTCCCGGCGAGGACGACGCGGATTCTGTGCGGCGGCTTTTCGTCCGGGAGGCGCGTTTTCAGCTCCTCGGCGGTGTCGCGCAGCTTGTCGATGAGCATGTCCTGCGGGCAGCAATAGCTTGCAAGACAGATAACGGCGAATTCATAGCCGGTGATGACGGGGTTGTCGAGCTTGCGATAAGCGCCGATTTCGTTGATGACGCGGCACAGCTCATTGTGGCGCGCCACGGCGCGGCGCAGGGCGTCATCGGACGTGTCGACGCCGAATTGATCATGCAAGCGGTCAAGCACGCGGGCGCGCGTCATGCGCACGAGGTGGCGCAGGGCGTTTTCGTCGGCCTTTATGGGCGTGTCGACGTGGGCGACGAAAAAATCGGGGTTGTCCGCGCCGCAGAGATGCAGCTTTTCGATATTGTCGTTTGCGTCGGCCATTTGGCTGCACGCGTAGGCGTCGAAAATGCAGTCGAGAAAGCCGTACCCGCCCTCGACGCAGCGCTCAATGAGCGCGCGGCAATATTCGCAGGTGAGGCTGGTCATGTAATACGTGCCGATTTCCATTGAGCCGGTGTGCGGCGCGCGCATTCTCACGCCGGTGCAGCCGGGGAGATTGAGCAAGACCTCCGGCAGCTGGGCGCAGTTATAGCCGATGATGACGCGCCCGTCGGCCTTCGCCGCGCGGACAAGCTCGTTGTCGGTTTCGCGCAAGAGATTTTCAAAGAACAGCAGGTGCTTGAGATCCTTCACATTGCGTCTCTCCTTTGCCTGATAACGGCGATATTTTTTTGACAAATGCTCTTGTCAGCTATAATACACCGCGCTCGCGGCCACAGGCAAGCAACCCGCCCCAGCTTCTACATTATTGACAAAAAACTCGGCGCGGATATGACGACAGAATCCGCTTTCTGTCCGACAAGGGGAGATACAAGCGCGAAACTGTCCCAAATCGGGGTGGGGCAAACTTCACCGACGGCGCGAAAAATCCACCTCGTGTGAGGTGGATTTTATATGGCATTTTGCTCTTTCGGCGTTATTCTGTTGCTTCGCCGGCGGTGCAGAAGAGCGTGACGCGGGCGGCGCCGCCCTTGGTGCAGGTATACAGCGTGAGAGGGAAGCCGCTGTTTGCCACGCGGTCGACGTCGGTGGGTTGGAGGACGTCGGAATGGTCAACGGCGTAGCTGTGGCGGACGCCGTCGGTGTCGGTGAAAAACACCGAGTCCCCGGCGATGAGCGTGCCGAGGCGGCCGAAGTGGGTGTCATAATTATGGGCGGCGATGACAAGGTCGCCGCCGTCGACCGAGCCGAACTGGCGGCAGGGCGAGAGACGCAGCTTTTCATAATCCCAGGTGGACATGACGGGCAGCGTCAAATCCAGCGCGGGGATTTCGAGCACGCCGATATAATCATAGCCGTCGAGATAGACGACGGTTTCATCGTCCTGCGTGGCGTCGGCGGGGGCGAGGGTGGTGAGCTTGTCGGGGTCGGGGGTGCGGTTGATGTACGCATCGAGCGCGAGGAGGCGCTGCTGCGCCTCGTCCCCGGCGCGGCGGCTGTCGGCAAAATTCGAGATGGAAAGCGCGAGGGCGGCGGCGAGGCACAGCGCGCCGAGCGCCACAAGCGCGACTCCGGCGCGCTTACGCATGGCCATCTCTCCTGCGGCAGAGTATGGCGCCCGCCGCGACAAGCAGCGCGCCCACACCGGCCAGCACCGGAATCGGCCAATTGAGCCGGCCGGTTTGAATGAGGACATAGCTATTCGTGACGGCGAGGGAAACGTCCAGGCCGCTGTCGCTCACCGCGCCGGGTTCAACGCGCGCGGCATAGCCGGAGGGGACGATTTTCTCGCTGACGGTGAAGCCGAGAGCCGGCTTGGCGGCGAAGCGGCAATCATACGGGAGGGTGAGGGTGCGCTGCCAAACGCTTTCGACGGGCTTGGCGGCGACGAGATTGTCACGCGTGAGGGAATAATCCGTGTCGGGGTAGCCCTCGCGGGAGAGAGTGAGCGTGACGTTGGGAATGCCGGAGGGCATGCCGCGCCACTTTTTCACGAGGGTGACATCGGTGCCGTATTCATTGACAAAGGCGGCGGTTGTCTGCTTGTCGGCGGGCGAATACTCCGCGGCTTGCGCGTCGGGGAGGCGGTACATCTCCATGACGGGGGTCAGGCCTTTCTCGCCGTTGATGACGACGACCGTGAGCACGTACTGCGCGGCGTCATAGGCGCGGCAGAAATCGTCTTTGCCGGGGGCGGAGACGCGCTGGCGGATGGTGTAGACATGAGTGCCGACGCGGTCATAGTGGAGGCTGAATTGGCCGGAATAAACGCAGGAGGCGTTTTCAGCGTCCATGACGCCGTCGGCGCTTTCCAGCACGAGGGTTTGGATCACCGCGCCGCTCTCGTCGACCAGCTCAACGGCATATTCAAGCCCCGATGCACGCGAGAGAGGGTCAAGGGCGACGTTCGCCGCCGTGACCCGGACGGGGATGGGGAAGCCGCCGGGGCTGAGTTCGTCAGCGCCGCCCGCCTCGGCAAAGGCCGAGGGCGCGAGCGCGCACAGCAGCACAAGCGAAAGCGCAAGCGCGAAGAGGCGTTTTGTCTTTTTAGTCATGGGGTTCATCCTCCTAAGATGCGGGCTTTACGGCCGCAAGCACAATGGTGCGCGCGTCGGTAAACTCCGAGGCGCAGGTGGTGAGCGCGAGAACGCGGGGCGATTCGGACGCGGAAAGCGCGTCGAGCGACGGGGCGCGGAGATTGAGGGCGTTGTCGCGCACATATTGGAGCAATTGGGCTGTATTTCCGGCCTGCCAGCGGGTGGGGTTGAAAATGGCGCTGTCGCCGGCGTTGACGAGCAGGCAGGCAAAAATGTCGAGATCATATTCCCCATCGGGCAGCAAGAGCCGACCCGACGGATTTTCGGCGAAGAAGGACGGGTCTTTGTACAAATCCAGGTCGCCGAACATGAGGTGGTTGGCCATGTGGTGGCCGTAGAGCACGGAATAGGGGTCGGAAAAGTCGCGGGAGTTGCGGCAATCGAGGAAAATCGAGCCGGAGAGGGCATAATCGCCGTAAACATCGGTGTTGACATAGTGGAGATTGTCCGTGCCGCGGACGACGGGATAGTCAATCTCGGTGTTGTCGAGCGTGAGCCAGGCGCACACGTCGGGGTTGATTTTCAAAAGCTCGTCAAAGCTCGGCGAGGCGTCGGCATTGTCTGCGGTGGGTTTGAGGCGGAGCATGTCCGCCTTGGCGTCGGCCACGGCGGAATAAACCTGCTCGTTATCCCACAGCGCATAGGCCGCGAACGAGCCGAACACAAAAAGCGCAAGGACAACAACAAGGGTGACAAGGGAATTTGCAATTTTCAAAAACACGCGGGAAAAGGTCATAATTGTGCACCGTCCGTGTTTTCCGGCGGCGGGCGGGGTGCGCCCGCCGCCGAGGGTAATTATTCAGCAAATGAAATGCGAGCGCCGATTAAGCGCGGCTTGCCTTCTTTTTCAGCACGATGAGCACTGCGGCGGCCGCAACCGTGGCGAGAATGATGACATAGGGCAGAGAATCAAGGGAAATGCCGGTGGGAATCTCTTTATCGCGATTGTTTGTGATGGTGGCCTTAATGTTTTCGTTTTCTCTGACCGTGTCGGAGCAGTTAGCATACGTAACATCGTAATCAATGGGTTGGTTTTCTTCGGTGAATGCGTAAGTCATGCCGACGGGGACAGAGCCGAACTGAAGAGTCTCGTTCGCTTTGAGCTTGAACGTGGCGGTGTATTTGCCGTCCTCGCCCTTGGTTATGCTGGTGGGATTTTTCTCTCCGTTTGCGCCTACATAGCTGGTTTCGCTGACTGTTATGGTGCCGTCGTCATAGTTTTTACCGCTGGGGACGGTGAACACAACCTTGAAGTCAAAATACTGATCGGTGTCGCCGTAGTTGCCGGTGACGAGCTTTTGCAGGCTGAGCGCGGTGACATTGTCATTGTCGTCGACCGGGTCGGGCGTGGTGGCGGTGAAGGTGTTGGTGAATGCGGGGTTGTTAGTGCCACCGACTTTGACGTCAGCCCCGTTTGTACCCGCGCCGACTTTGAAAAGCTCAACATAGCGATAGAATTCGCCGTTCTCGGTAAGAACAGTGACTTTCAGTTGAACGGGAGTGCTGTCATAATCAACACCGGCAGTTGTTCCGGGAGTTTCGCTTATCGTGTAGTAATACTCGCCGACTCTGGTGAAATCGGGGAGAGTGATGGTGTGGGAGTTATTTGCCGTGGCCGAAACATTTGTAAACGCGATGGAAAAACCATTGGTTTCTATATCCGGCATAACGCCTTGGATTTCGGTGGCAGTTTTTTCCGTGTCCTTGGTCACGGTAAAGGTGAAGGTCTCATCGGGTGCGGGGGCTGTGACTTTGTACTGTTTGTAAACCTTAACCGACGAGGTGTCAGTCAGTGTGGTCTTTTCTTCCTCTGCAAAGGCTGCGGCGGAGACGCTCAGCAGCAGGACGAGCGCGAGGACGAGGGACAATACTTTTTTCATTGCTTTTCCTCCATATCGTGATAAATTGGAATAAATATAGGACTGTTTAACCGGCACAGGCCGGGGATAAGCTTATATAATGCGGTTCACAGGCCGCGGCGGCGCATGAGCGCGATGACCTTGGCCTCGGTGTCGTCAAGGGTGACGGCGCCGAAATCGCGGCTGTCTTGGGCGCGGGTGCGGTAATCCGCGAGGACGAACACCGCCCCGTCGGGCACGGTGTAAGGATAGCTGACGGTGTCGCGGGGGTAGGTGGGGTAAAGGATCTCGCCGGACTGGACCGTGCCGTTGACGGTGAGGACGCCCTCGGCGGTGATGTTGACGACGTCGCCCCGGCAGGCGATGACGCGGCCGATGCGCCGCTCGCCGTCGGCGAGATAAACAACGGCGTCGTTTTGGGCAAAGTCTTTTTGCAGGCGGAAGCCGAGGACGACGTCGCCGTCTTTCACGGCGGGGAACATGTCCGCGCCGGAATTGCGCATGAGCAAAAACACCTGCGAAAACAGCAGCCAGGTCACCAGCGCGATGAACGCCACGCGCCCCAACAGGGCAAGGTATTCCCTCGCCACGCTCCCCTGCCCCGCCGCGCCCGCCGAGGCGGGGGCGGACGGCGCGCGCTGTTCGGCGGCGGAGTGGCGCGGGGCGGGCTTATAATGCTGAGCCATGGGCGCGCTCACTCTCTGCGGCGGCGCGGGCGCGCAAGCAGCATCGCCGCGCCCACCACCGCGACGGCGAGGGCAAGGGCATAAGGCAGCGCGTCAAGCGCGACGCCCGTGTCGGGGATGGCGTCCCAATTGTTGTTCACGGTGACGTCGGTGTCCGCGGTCAACGCCGGCGAGGTTACGACATAGTTGTTTGCCTGTGTGGCGGCTGCATCCTCGCCGAATTGAGCGGTCATGGTGTAGCCCGTGGCGCCGGATTCCTCAATGACGAGGTATGCGCCGCTCGGCACGGTGTAGGATTTGGGGTCGTCGCCAACCTTGAACGTGTCACCATTTTCGTTGAGCCACGTGATATTGCCGTCTTGCGTGGTCTTATAGCCGACCTTGAGGGTGAAGGACTTTTTTACATCGCCATACGTGCCGGAGACGGTTTTTGTGACGTTGACGGTGATATTATCCTCAACCGGCGTCGGGGCTTTATATGTGTTGGTGACGGTGATGGTGCTGGTTGCGCCCTGCTTGATGGTGACGCTTGGCTTATCATAAGACGGCGTGTAATCACCTGTGGAGGTCTCCGTGACGGTGACTTCACTATTGACAGGGAGGGTGAACAGGGCGTACTCACCGTGCTCGAGAGTGAAGCTGTCACTTGTTATGTCGTCGTCGAGGAGTTTGCCGTTGTAATCGTAAAGCTTGCCGTTCGTTTTGCCCACGCCTGTGAGCGTCATGGTGAACTCTTTGGTTGTCAGCTTTTCCTCCGGGTCATCCACTATCTTTTGCACTTTCAGCGTGCCGGTGGTCAGCTCCGGGGTATACTTCCACTGGGCGTAAAGCGTGGTGTCCTCGTAGATGGTGATGGGGTCATCGGGGTCATACCATGTCCCGCTGCCGTCGGGCGCGGTGTTCCAGCCGGTGAAGGTGACGGTTTTTTCGCTATCCTTGCACTGAACTGGATCACCGACTATTATGTTGTTTTCGCCCTTTTTCGCAGAACCGACAGTGGTTGATATAGAGCCTGTGCCGATTTTGGTGTCGGGCATGTTGAGCCCCTCGACCTCATATCCCGGAGCAAGGTTTGCCACGTAGTACAGCGAGATTTGGTTTTTCGCCGCTATGTAACAGTCAATATGCCAGCCGAGATTACGGGCGGTTTGCAGCTTGATGACGTAGGGGATAATCTCATAATCTTCGTAGTTAGCTGTGGTCACGTTTTTGCCGTCGGCGGCTATGGGGGAAAGATTTGCGGCGTTTTTCAAAAGAGTGCCCCACTCTATACCGTTCAGGTAATTCTTGAGGTCGACGCCGTTTTGGCGGGTTATGCCCATTGTCGGCGTGCCGTCGACACTGTTGAGCAAGTTGGGGTTACCCAGAATTTGATTTGGATCCAATATACGATCTGCGCAGTTGGCGAAATATCTGCCGTATTCTTGAGCGACTTCAAGAGAAGAGTCTGCATAATCGTAGGAAAGCTGTGTGATGGTCGGCTCACTCGGCACGCCGTCCGACGCGTCATGCAAAATCGTCAGCACGACGGGGTATTGATTATCATCCCTGTTAAAGGTGTTTTTAACGACGTCCATTTCGTCCTCGACGGTTATGGTGACAGTGGGGGTGTAGCTCCCTTCCCCAATACTCGGCTTTCCATCTGTTCCCGTTTCCCACGAGATAAAGTTATATAGTGTTATAGTTTCTCCCACATTCGCGTCGCGGCTGACTTTCACTTCCGCAACATGATATTTTTCATCTACTTCTGTACAAATGCCCCAATCCGTGGTATATGAATACTCATCGGAAGGTCCTACAACGGTTATATGTCCGTCGTTGTTTACAACGTTATCATATTTCCACCAAGAATATGCAGTCAACCACCCACCCGATATAAATCGGATGGTTGTGCCGGGGGCGACATAGAGAGTATAGAGAGTATCGTTTACGTGATTTGACATATCGACAATTACACCATCCGCAACGAACGAGCTGTTTTTTTCATAGGTTGCATGACCGCTGACGATATAATATTCAGAAAAGCCGGTGGTGGAGAAGGTGAGTGTGTCGCCGGTGAGGGCGCAGGGCAGCTCCTCGACGGGGGCGGCGGGCACGGCGCGGGCGGCGCGGGCATCAGCGCTCATGAGGGCGGGGACGTCGTGATGGCGGTGGATGACGCGCAGGGGCGCGTCCGTCGGCAGACCGGAAATGCTGATTTCAACCGCGCCGTCGACGGGCTGAAGCTCAGCGCCGAGAGCATCAAGCAGCTTGATGTCAAAGGCGAAAATCGTCCCCTCGCCGTCAAGCTGAACGCCGAAGTCGCAAAGCGCCTCGGCCAGCTCGTCCTGCTCGGCCTCGATGGGGGTGACGGACAGCGCAGCCGCGTCGGCGGGCAGTGCGCCCTGCGCGGCAAAGGCGAAGTCACCCGCCGAGGCGGCGAGGACTTCCGGCGCGGCGGTGGGTTCGGCGGGGTCAGAGGCGAAATAGCTCGTGCCGGCGAATTTGAATATGCCAAGGGAGTTGGCGGTGAACACGGCGTAGCTCGCGCCGTTGAAAACGGGGCCGACGGCGATGTCGGCGGGCTTCTCCGGCTCGACGGGGGCGGGGTCTGTCGTCTCGGTCTGCTCTGCCGGCGCGGGATCACTCTCCGCCGGGTCGGCGTCTGCCGGGTCGGCAGTCTCGGTGGGTTCGGTGGGTTCGGTGGGTTCGGGGTCGGCGGGGGTGTTGTCCGCCGGGGCGGGGGTGGATTCCGGCGCGGCGGGGGGGTTCAGCCGCCGGGGCGGGCGTGGGTTCGGTCGGTTCGGGCGTCGGTTCTGCCTTGGGGGCAGACGGCGCGGGGTCGGCCTCGGTCGGCTCGGCCTCCGTGGGGTCGGCCTCCGTGAGGTCGGTCTCGGTCGGCTCAGTCTCGGTCGGTTCGGTCTCGGTCGGCTCGGTCTCCGTGGGGTCGGCCGCCGGGGCGGCGGCGGGTTCGGGAGTGGGTTCGAGGGCGGCGGCTTGGGCGGCGGCATTGGCCGCGTCGGTTTCGAGCGCGCCGAGTGTGCCGCCGAGGGCGGCCACGGCAAGGTCAGGGGCGAAGCATTTGTCCTTCGCCGTGAAATAAACCGTTATTCTATACTCGCTCTCTCCGGGAACGACTTCAAGCTCCGCGCCGTCGGGAGTGACGAGGCAAAGCGAATAAACGAGGAAGAATTCATCCTCGGCGAGAGTGCGCCCCGCGCGAAGCCACGAAAGCGCTTCATCGCTGAGCGTTTTGAGGACAAGCTGTGCGTCGGCGGGCATGACGCCCTCCACGCCGACACAGACGCCGTTCGTCGTGTCGGTGGCCTCGACCTTGCGCTGGAGCTTCTCCGCCGGGGCGGGGGCAGCCGACGCGGGAGTTTGCGCGCCGTCGGCAGGGTCAAAAGCGCCGTCGACATAAGCGGGCGCGGCGGCGGGGTCGATCTCATTGTCGGCATAGGCAGACGCCGTGCCCACGGGCAAAACGCCCACCAGCACCACGAGCGCCAGCAGCGCGCACAACACGCGCGAAAGCCGCCCATGCCGCGACGATACAAATACTTTCATTTATCGCTCCTCCAATCCGGCATTGCGCACACCATGGCGGCGCAATGAAAACTGTTTTTTTTGCAAGCCGAGGCGACAGGGGTTCGTCTCCCGTCCGCCCAACGCGCCGCAAGCTCAACGCGGCCAATTGCGCGCGTCAACATTGCAGCTTGTTATTGTTGATAAACACTCATGAAAAAGACACAAAACCGCATATTTTCGATTATTATATTACTCCGTTTTTTTTTTTTTTTTCAAGCGCATATCAACAATTTTGTGTGATTTATCAGCGAAAAACGCGGAAATGTTGGTTTTTGAGTACTTTTATGGCATTATGTTATTTAGCTTATGTCAACCTATTATGTGGGAAACTTTTCGCGGAGCGCGCCGCGAAAAGCGAGTTTTGAACATCTGCGGCCGGTCAAGGCGTTCATCGCCGCCTTTAGGAAAACTATAAGACATTTTGAGCGCAAAAAAGCGCGAATCCCGGCAACATGCGGAGGGAAACAGATTTTACGCATGTCGCGAAAAATCCGACGCATTTGGTTATTGTGCAATTTGACAAAATCGAGTGTGCGGGCGGGGAAAATCCGAGGGTTGGGCGGGGTGGTTGGGGGTTCTAATTGGGATTGGAGTGGAACGAAGTGCGGCGGTGAAGGCAGACCGCGCCGCCTTGGCGGCGCGGGGTGACTCTATTCCCTAAAGGGACTAGGCGGCAAAAGCCGCCGTCGCGTCAGCGGCTATGCCGCTGACAGCTCTCTCTGAGAGAGAGCCAAGGGGAGGGCGTGTAGGCCGGGTGCTCTAATTGGGATTGGCGCAATGCCGAGGACGGCGCAAAAGGCAGACCGCGCCGCCTTGGCGGCACGGGCGATCCCCTCAGTCGCCGCAGAGCGGCGACAGCTCCCCTTGATGCCCAAGGGGAGCCAAGATGTGAACGGAATTCCGCACTTCTGATTGGGGAATGCGCGCGTTTCGGAGCATAATCGCAGCAGAAACAGAACTTCTATCCAAAGTTTATTTGTAGGGGAGGCAACCTGCCACCCGCCGGTGTAATCTGCGAATAAAAGCGGTGTAAAATAGGAGAACAAGAAAAAATCACGCTCCAAAGGCTTCCTCTCAGAGGAAGCTGTCGCCGCACAGCGGCGACTGATGGAGTCATCCGCGCCGCAAGGCGCGGGGTGTTCTAATTGGGATTGGCGCAATGCCGAGAACGGTGCAAAAGGCAGACCGCGCCGCCCTTGGCGGCACGGGCGATCCCCTCAGTCGCCGCAGAGCGGCGACAGCTCCCCTTGATGCCCAAGGGGAGCCAAGATGTGAACGGAATTCCGCACTTCTGATTGGGGAATGCGCGCGTTTCGGAGCATAATCGCAGCAGAAACAGAACTTCTATCCAAAGTTTATTTGTAGGGGAGGCAACCTGCCACCCGCCGGTGTAATCTGCGAATACATGCGGTGTAAAATAGGACAACAAGAGAAAAATCACGTCCCAAAGGCTTCCCTTGGGTGCCAAGGGGAGCTGTCAGCGGCTTGCCGCTGACTGAGGGGATCGCCGCGCCGCAAGGCGCGGTCGGGGTTTACGCCATTCTGCGTATAATGCCAATCTTGAACAGAACACCAAGCGAAACACCCCCGCACAGCACTTGACAAAAGCACCGCGCGGGGGTATAATACAAATACAAAGAGCACTGCGACAAGCGGTTAGCTCATGCAATTAGAACAGCTAAATAATAATAGCCGTCACTTGGCAGAGTGGCGGCTATTGCTTTTTACGCATATCGTAATCGTGTATGTGAATACATGAAACGTAATCGTAATAGGCATACGCTCCACCCCCTTTCAAAAGGAGATGATGAGCCGGCCGCCTGCCGTTGTGCAGTGCTCTAGGGGCACTATGTACCGCGAATATGGTAACATACACAACGGCAAAATGCAAGATTTTTCAACAAATAAGACGCGTTTTTGCGCGGTGCAAAAGGCAGACCGCGCCGCCTTTGGCGGCGCGGGCGATCCCCTCAGTCGCCGCAGAGCGGCGACAGCTCCCCTTGA
>CAZXVA010000013.1:0-33037 GCA_964644305.1 uncultured Oscillospiraceae bacterium | reverse complement strand
CCTCATAGTTGAAGTCGACGTGACCCGGGGTGTCGATGAGGTTGAGGGTATAGTTCTCCCCGTCCTCGGCCTTATAATTGAGGCCGACGGCGCGCGCCTTTATCGTGATGCCGCGCTCACGCTCCAGATCCATGTTGTCAAGGATTTGGTCTGACATTATGCGCTGCTCGACGGCGTTGCACTTTTCGATGAGTCTGTCGGAAAGGGTGGACTTGCCGTGGTCGATGTGCGCGATTATTGAAAAGTTTCTGATGTGCTTTTGGTCAATCATCGGGGCATATCCTCCGTAGGGGATTTGTTTTGTTAGCAATATATTATAAAGTATTTGCCCCCTCCGCGTCAAGATTTTCCGCGGCGGTGAACGATGTGTACACTATAAACGGCAAGCAGCAAAACATGGCGTAGGCATATCTGAATTCGGCATAAACGGGTGTCGCAACAAGTAGCGTGCCTATAATCATAAGTGTTGGCACAGAGGCGAAAAGCGCGGCATAGTTTTTTCTCACCAGCGCAGAAAACGCCGAAATGAGCACCAGCCAAGTATTAAACCCGACCGACACAAATAGCAACAACAACAGATTTGACGAGGTCATCGTAAAGCAACGGAGATACTCAGACCACATATCTTTCATTCCTTGCGAGAATACCGTCGGCTCAATCCCGACTTGATTGGCTTTCACGCCCTCATCCCACACCCAATAAGGGTAACCGCCGTTCCAATAGCCCCTCGTCTGATCTACCCACGCGCGTATATACTCTTGCGGGTGCTCAAGGCCGAGCCGGAGATACAGCTTTACAAACTCGGATTTGTGCTCGCTTATGTACTCCTGATTACCCGACTCGCGGACATAATTCTTCATCGTGTCGGAGATGTAGGTTAAATAGTTTTCGGGCACACCCTCCAAATCCACTACCTTGCCCAGCAACTCCTCCTGCTCAGGGGTGAGAGCCTCGCCATCGACGATAACGCGGGCAATTTGCTGGAGCGGTATGGAAAGCGATTCTATCGTATCCGGCTGCTGTATGTCCACGGCGGACAAAACGGGGTATTTCAGTACTATCGCCAAAGCGATAACCCCGGCGAACGCAAACACCGTTTTCTTGTGGCGTTTTGCAAAAAGCACGGCAAACACCAGCACAGACGCGCCAAACGCCGCCAATCCGTTGCTGCGCAGTAAGGTCATGCCGAGCGCGCCAAGCAGCATGAGGGCATAATCAAGGCGTTTGTGCGCACCAATATTTTCAACAACGCGCAGCACACTGACGACGAGAATGAGCACCGCCGCGCCGAACAGCACGTCTTTCCACATTGTGAAGCTGAATTTGATGTGATACGGCAGCAAAAGATATATCGCCAGCGTGCAAACGGTGGCCTTCAAGCTGTATTTGAGCTGATACACTGTGTACACCGTGTATGCAAAGCACGCAGACAGCACAAGAATCTGAAAAACGTTGTACAAGGCGACGGCTGCATTTATCTCTCCAAACAGCGCCAGCCCTATGGACACCATCAGGCGAATGATTTGCGTGTGGTAAAACGGGTGATGATTGGAATACTCAGTAATGTGCAAAAGCTGGTGCATTTGATTCGTGCTGTCATTGGTGAGTATTCCCGGATACTCCACCAAAAACAGCAGTCCCAAATCAAGCGCCGCGATAAGAAACCACGAGAAGAAAAACACCGCACTCGCCTTGATGGGCACACGCCTTGCCTTTTTCTCCGGCGGAAGACCGGAAACCGGCAGCAGGCACACAGTGGTGAGAATCTCTCCAAACAGCACCATTCCCCCCGCAAGAACCAGCAGCATGGCGAAAGCCCGGAATACTATGTTCAATCTGCTCAGTGTGTATGAATACACTATGCCCACGTTTTCAAACAGTGCGTAATTTGCCGCCGCGACGCAAAAGGCGAGTAGAAACGAGAGAATATGAACGCCGACCTTTTGCCACTTTAGAGTAAACGGCGCCACTTTCGGGTAATTATAAAACATGCAGCCGCAGCCGGCCATGCAGACGGCGAGATATGGCATATAATAAGAATCGGATCTTATCAAAAAGCAGATCCAGTATGCCGCAAGTATCAGCTTCAAAGCGGTGGCGGTGGATTTTTTCATGTTGAGCAGTGACTCCCGATTATGTTTTATGAGAAATCTTATGTTTTTATGGGCTGGTATTCATGACTTGCGTCGCAAACGCCGAAAAAGTTCGGCTTTTGCCTGTGACACACTTAGATTATACATCTATCTCCAATCAATATCAATCATTATTTATGGGAGAGGAGCGTGGACAGAGAGCAAAATAATTCATTTATTTCCGATAACGGCTTGAAAAACGGTTCAAATAGTGGTAGATTATATATGCTGACAAAAAATCAATGGAGGCAAAGAATTATGTTTGAAAATCTTATTGAAATACTCAAGGCCAATCCCCGCAAGATCGTCTTCACCGAGGGGCACGATGCGCGCATCCTCGAAGCCGCCGCACGACTGAAGAAGGACGGGTTCCTCACCCCGGTGCTTGTGGGCAGTGTTGATGTTGTCAAGGCCGAGGCCGCCAAGGGCGGGTTCGACATCGACGGGCTTGAAATCCTCGACCCGGCCACTTACGCGGGCATGGACGAGATGGTAGCTACCATGGTGGAGCTGCGCAAGGGCAAGATGACGCCGGACGAGTGCCGCGCCAACCTCATGAAGGGCAACTACTTCGGCACAATGCTCGTCAAGATGGGCAAGGCCGACGCTCTGCTCGGCGGCGCAACCTATTCCACGGCGGACACCGTGCGCCCCGCGCTGCAGCTCGTCAAGACCAAGAAGGGCGCAAACCTCGTCAGCTCCTGCTTCATCCTCGTGCGTGAGAGCGAAATGCTGTGCATGGGCGACTGCGCAATCAACATCTCTTATGAAGACAAGCTCGACAAGGACGGCAACGTAAAGCTGACCGCCGCCGCGCAGCTGGCCGAGGTCGCCGTGGCCACGGCCGGCACGGCCAAGGTGTTCGGCATCGACCCGAAGGTCGCAATGCTGTCTTACTCGACGAAGGGCTCCGGCAAGGGCGCAAACGTCGACCTCGTGCGCAACGCCACTGCCATCGCCAAGGAAATGGCGCCCGAGCTCGCCATTGACGGCGAAATGCAGTTCGACGCCGCCGTGTCCCCCGTCGTCGGCCAGCTCAAGTTCCCCGGCAGCAAGGTGGCAGGCTACGCCAACACGTTCATTTTCCCGGAAATCCAGTCCGGCAACATCGGCTATAAGATCGCCCAGCGCCTGGGCGGCTTCGCGGCCTACGGCCCGATTCTCCAAGGGCTCAACGCACCCATCAACGACCTCAGTCGCGGCTGTGACGCGGAGGAAGTCTATCAGATGTCCATCATCACCGCCGCACTTGCCTAAAAACTTGACGGTGTAAACCCACACCGGGCGCGCCGATTCGGCGCGCCCGGTGTTCTTTGAGGTGATTATCATGAACGATGAAAAATATATGTCCATCGCGCTGTCTCTGGCGCGCGACGCGGGCGCAAACGGCGATGTGCCGGTGGGCTGCGTCATTGTCGACGGCAAGGGCGACATTATCGGCCTTGGCCAAAATCGGCGCGAGGCGCATGCCGACGCCACGGCACACGCCGAAATTGAGGCCGTGCGTCAGGCGTGTGCGCGCCTTGGCACATGGCGGCTGGACGACTGCACAATGTTCGTCACGCTCGAACCCTGCCCGATGTGCACGGGCGCGATAATTATGGCGCGCATACCGAGGCTCGTCTACGGCGCGCGCGAGCCGGTCACCGGGTCTGTCGGCAGTGTGATTGACCTATTCTTTGAGCGCTACGGCCATTCACCCACGGTTTATGCGGGCGTCCTCGCCGAGGAAAGCAGCGCACTTTTGCGTGAGTTTTTCAAGGACAAGCGATGAATATAACAAAAAATGAGCCGAAAGGCTCATTTTTTGTTATATTAAAATCTTATAACATTCCCGCCCAGCGCTTTAAGATATTCCTCTTTGCAGGTGAGGAATATGACCTGATGGCGCTCGGCGCACTTGCGGATGAGCGCCGAGGCGCGTTTTGCGCGCTCGTCGTCCATGTCGGTGAAGGGGTCGTCAAAGACGATAACCCCGCCGCCGTCGGGGAATAGATGGTCAAGCACCGCGAGGCGAAACGCGAGGGACACGCTGTCCTTCGTGCCCTCGGAGAGCTTACCGTAATCAATCAGGCGCTCGGCGCTGTATATGCTCATGCTCAGTCTGTCCGGCTCGGCAAACTCGCTCGACACACGTCCGCCGGTCAAATCCGCGAGGTTCGCGGCAAAGGCGTCGGCCAGCCCCTGCATGGGATGGGCGCGCACGGTCTCTTTTTGCGCCTTGAAAACCTCCGCTATGTGCAGCCAGTGGTGCAGCAGTGAGCGCTGCTCGGCAAATTCCCGCGCGGCCTTTTCGGCGTCCTCAATGGGGTCTCCGGGGCGGTCTTCCTTATAGCTTTCCAGCCGCTCGCTTGCGGCGGTTTTGGCAGTCAGCGCCGTCTCGCGGCGGCGGCGCGAGGCTTTCACTTCACCCTGCAAGTATTCAAGCTGAGCCGCGACGTCGCTTATGCCCAAGTATTCAAGCGGGATATCCTCCGCGTCACCGGCGGCCTCGCGCGCTTTTTTCAGCTCCGTTTCCAGCTCTGCGGCCTTGGCGCGCAGCGCATCAAGGCCGCCGTACTCCGCCGCGTAGCCGTCAATGAGCGTCTCCGCCTTGGCGATGGACGCGTCCAGCCCCGCGCCGCGGCACAGCGCGGCAATGTCGCGCTCAATCTCCGCGCCGGGGCGGGTGGGTGCGTCCGCCGCCAAGGCGGCGGATGCAAGCTCGCCGAACTCCACCCCGCCGAGGCTGAGCGCGAGGCGCGCCTCGGCATTTGCGCGCGCGTTCTTCGCATCCGCGACGGTCTTGGCGAGTGCATCGAGCGCGTCCGCGCTCGAAACGTCGTATTTTGTGAGCACGGCCTCGGCGTCGGCTTTGTGCCGCACGATGTCCGCCTCTATGGCGGACACGTCCACGTTCGCCGGGGCAAGCTGCAGCTCCATCACACCCGGCACGGTGATTTTGACGGCCTCGGCCAGCGTGGCCGTGCCGTCAGTGACGGCAAGCTCCTCGCCCGTGCGCAGGGAGGTGATTTTGACCTCGTGCCCGCCGAGCATGTCAACGGCGGCGGTTATGTTCATGCCGCAAAGGCTGTTTTCGAGGCGCGCGACGGCGCGCTGCGCGGCCTTTACGCGCGCAATCTCCTCCCCCGTGGGGCACTCGGCACCGGCCGCGCCCGCGTCGAGCGCGGCAATCTCGTCCATTATCCCTTTGGCGAGCGCGTATTTGTCGCTCAGCTCGCGGTTTTGCTTTTCTTTTTGCAGGGCCTTGGCCGTTTCGAGCCGCGCGGCGAGGCGCGGCCAATTCTCCGCAATTTCACCCAGCCTTGAAAGCTCGCGGTTGAGGCGCAAAACCTTGCTGCCAAGCTCGGCGCGCAGTGTCAGGCGGCTTGAATACGCCGTGAAGCGCTCGCACTCTGCCTCGGCGGCAAGGGCGGCCTTGTCCGCCTCGCCGAATACCGCGGCGGCGCGGTCGGTCTCGGCCTCCAGCTCGGAGATACGGTCAAGGACGGCCTGCTTCTCTTCCATATTATAATAAGCGCGCAGTATTTCGCCCAGGCTGTTGTTCCAGCGCGAGCCGCGCCGAACTGGCGCGTCGCGCTCAAAATCCCAGTGCGCCCCGGCAATCTCGCTTATCTTGGCGTTTATCGCCTGCTCAATTGCATCCACGGACACGCCGTCGCTCGCGGCAAAGGCCTGAGATACGGCGTCGGTGAGTTGCTGCTTGCCGTCGGTTTTCTTTGTTGCGTCCAGAAGCGCCTTCAGCGCCTCGTCTGTGTTTCGTTGAGATGAAAAAAGCAGCTCGGAGTATACGCCCTCGCCGTAGCCGAGAACGTCTTTCATAACAGCGTCTATGGTCTCGCCGTCGCGGATGACCGCGTCCGGCGTGGACAGGGTGCAGCGCGCCTCGCCGCCCCACTCTTTTGAGAGAGTATAGCTCTCCCCGTTCGCTTCAAAGCTGACCCTGCCGTCGGCAAAGTCGCCCGCGATGCCGCCCTTTTTGGCGGCGGGGAAATAGAGCTCGAAAAAGTCTTTGTCGGTTCGGCGATTCAATTTGACGTTTTGGAACAGGGTACGCGAGATGAGGTTGACGAGAGTGCTTTTGCCGCTTTCGTTCTTGCCGCAAACCACGTTCAGCCCGTCGGAAAATGTGACGGACTTGTCCCGCGCCCCGGCAAACTGCGTGCATGAAACGCTTTTCAGCTTCATCTCATTTCCCCTCCTTGAGCGCCTTGAGCAGCTCATAAGCCAGCTGCGCCTCTTTCGGCTCGTCCATCAACGCGTTCAGCAGCGCCGCCGAGAACGACGTTTCCGCAAATTCTGATTCTATCATCTTTTTTGAAATAATCTTGCTCAGCGCGTAATCGTTGTACGTGCCCTCGACAAAGCGCGCGAGCGCGGCGTCGATTATCGCGGCGCGGTTTTCGTGCTCCTCGGCGGAGACCGCGCCCGTGATGATGACGTCCACGGCGCTTTCGTCGCCGATGTCGGCGAGGTCGCGCGTCAGCGATGCCTCCAAGCCCTCGCCCGATATTTTTACCTCGCGCCGATAAAACCGCAGGTTGCCGGACGCAAGCTTTTTCGCGCGCACGTTTTTATCCGCGTCAAGCTCGATGACGAAGCACTGCCCCTCGGTGTTGCAGTTGACGTCCGTCTGCACGTGCGTGCCGGGGTTGAATATTCTGCCGTGCTCGCCGGGCGTCTCGGTGAGATTGCGCGGGAAGGGGACGTGCGTGTGCCCGATGAGCCACACGTCGACCCCGATGCTTTCAAGTTCGCGCCGGGTCATGATGAAATAGCGCCCCTCGTTGTCAATGGTCTCGCCCTCGACGGCGCCGTGGGCGATGCCGATGTGGTAAGCGCCGTCCGGCTCAATCTGCGCGGCCTTTATCCAGCCGAGGTTGTTCTCCCCGGGCGCGGAGTGGTGCGCGGTGCACAGCGCGGGGTACAGCACCGCGCGCTCGCCTCCGAGTTCAAGCTCATAAGGGCGGAATTCCGATAGCAGCATGATGTTGTCATGCTCGCGCATGAGGTCTTTGAAATATTGCCAAAGCTTGACTTCGCCGTCGTAATAATCATGGTTTCCGGGCAGGACGGCCACCGTGCCGCGAAAGGCGGAAAGCTTGTCCAGCAGCGTTTTCACCGTCGCCTTGGCGATGCCGTAGGTGTTCTCGAAAAGATCCCCCGTGATGACGAACAGCGCGCAGCCCTCACGGTTGGCGTCGGCCACCATGCCGTCAAACGCCGCAATGCGCCGCGCGGCAAGCTCGCCGCCCTTTTCATGGCTCGCGTATTTCAGCCCGATGTGGTTGTCCCCGGTCACAAAGATTTTAAGCATATCCACCCCACCCCCGGCGCTCACCGCCGGTGTTTTTCGTTTTGTCCAGTTTATCATATTTTTGCTGTGAAAACAACACAGCGCGTTTTATGCTCATATTCCTCTTTTGCGCAGATTTGCGGTTCGAGCCCTCGCTCTGCGAACAGTCGCGCGCGTGAGCTGCGGCGATTATGCAAAGTGGTTGCGGAAGTTCCGGGCGCTCAACCTCGTGCTGACAAGCGCTGTTCTCCTCTTCGGCCTCGCCGTGGGCTACTGCCGATATGAAAAGCACTGCCGAGATTGTTCATGGCAGTGCTTTTGCTGTTGTCGTTTATGCGGCGTTTTCGGGGTGGATTATGTATTGCAGGCTGTACATTTCGGCCATCATGGCGTCGGCGCGCTCGACGGAGATGACGTCGTAATTTATCATCCTTTGCAGAACCACCGTCATGCGCCTTGTGGCGAGATAGGGGCTGTTGTCGGGGGAGTAGACGGACGGGGCGTTCGGAAGCCCCGCGAGGAACACGGCCTCGAAGTCCGTCATCTCCGATATGGGAACCTCAAAGTAGCCGTTGCAGGCGTTGAATATGCCATAGTAGCCGCTGCCGAAGTAGATGGAGTTGACGTACATCTCGAAAATTTCGTCCTTGGTGTAGCACTCTTCAATTGCGCGCGCGGCGAAAATCTCGGCAAACTTGCGTTCAAGGTGCTTGCGCTGGGTGAACAGCTCGTTTTTCGCCAGCTGTTGAGTTATCGTGCTGCCGCCCTCGGCGAAGGACAGCGTTTTGATGTCAACCCAAAGCGCCCGCGCGATAGACACCGGGTCGATGCCGTTGTGGTTTTCAAAGCGCCTGTCCTCGGCGGTGATGACCGCGTCGTAGTATATTTCGGGCAACTCCTCGCGCGTCACGAATTCGCCGGGGCGCGATTGGATGTCGTCCATGATGGTGTCAATCGGCTTTTCGGCCACGGCCTCTTTGTACATGCCATAGCCCTTCACAGTCAGCACTCCGACCATCAACAGCGCGGCCAACGCCATTGCCGCGATGCACCACAGCACAATTCGCCAGCCGAGCTTGAGCCTTTTCTTCGTTTTCATGCCAAGGCTCCTTTCTCGAAAGTTCAATCCTATTATATCGCGTTGAACGGCGATTTGGAGAATAATGTGTTAAGATTATACCACGCCGTGCTGCATTGCGCAATTATGCAAATGCGCGCACGTGCACATATTTTTTTACAAAACGGTGTTTCATTTTTGCCGCGCATGGAATATAATAATGCGTATGAATAAAATCGGAGGCGAAAGAAATGGATTTGAACGCATTGCTGACACTCAAGCAGTCCTGGCGCACGTTCTGCACCAACCACCCGCAGTTCCCCGGCTTTCTCAAGGCGCTGAAGAACAAGGGCGCGGTCGAAGGAGCGGAGATGGAAATAAGCGTGAAGTACCCCGACGGGCAGACCCTGCGCGCGGGCATCAAGCTCAAAGCCACGGACGTCTCTCTCATAAACACCGTCACGGGCATGCTGAAATAAACCGTCGGCGCGCCGACGGTTTTCGCCGGCTAAGGTTTGACAAGGCAAATATGATTTGGTATAATACACCCTGCAAATGAACAAGTATGTGCTCGTAGCTCAGTTGGATAGAGCGTCAGACTCCGACTCTGAAGGTCGCAGGTTCGAATCCTGTCGGGCATACCAAGCAAAAAAGTCAGTGTTTTCAATGGGTTTGACCCTTGAACACTGACTTTTTTGTTTGCCGGTTTCATCGAAAAATCGCGCCAAAATTCAACTATAATTCAACTCGATTCTAAAATCACGCTTTTTTCAGCAATATTTCACCCAAAACATCGGCGTTTCGTCTGTCCGCTTCTTCCATGACATGGGCGTATATGTCGGTGGTGGTGCTCACCTGCGAATGCCCTAATCGTTTAGATATGCTCACGCTGTCAACGCCGCCGAAGAAAAGCAGACTTGTCATTGTATGCCTGAACGCATGAGGGTTAATATGGGGCAAGCCGTGACGCGTTGCCTACAACCGCAAGATAGAAGAATTATTCCTGCTTGATGAGATATACAGGCGCAATCTGCGCAACTCGGAGCTTGCCGCGCTGATAATGGAAAAGCACAAACGGTGGAGTGCGTTCATGCCACTTACACAGGGCGCAACTTCAATATACTGTGACAGCGCAGAGCCTAAGAGCATAGCGGATTTGAGAGCGTGCGGAATAGGCGCAAAAGCCGCGTACAAACGCCCGGACGCGGTAAGATACCGCATAAGGTGGTTGCAGGGGCGGAGAATCATAATAGACCCAGTGAGAACGCCGAACGCATACCGCGAGTTTACCGCGTATGAGTACTTGCTAGACCGCGAGGGGAATGTTACCGGCGAATTGCCGGACAAAGACAATCACGCAATCGACAGCACCGCTTACGCCCTCACGCCGGTCATCTGGAAATTTGGCAGCGAAGGCATACCGCAAATATAAGGGGGTGAAAGAATGATATACATAACGTTCAAATGCTATAACTGCAACGCAAGCGCAACGCTATATGACGGCATGAAGGCAGAGTGTCCGCATTGCGGGGCGAAAATGCCGACAAAGGCGGCGGGCAAGCTCGATAACCTTGTGCTGTGCGCAAGAGAGATTGACAAGGATTTGCGCACAGCACACGCAGACGGCGCGCCCTTGTTCTCGGTGGAGCTACGCAACTATCATGTACCAAAACACAAAATGATGTATTGACAAAAAGAGCGGGAGCACTGCGCCCCCCGCTCTTTGCCGCTTTTTATTCATCCTCTTTTTTCGCACGGAGATAGCCGCACAGAAATACAAGCGTTAAGCCTTCGTCGTCATCTTTTTCTAAGTGTCGAATTTCGTTCAGTAGCCCCGTATTAGCATCTAATATGAACGCATCATCGTCTAAAAGCGTCCGAGCTGACCTGACAAAATCCATCGCTTCAAGATGATTTTGATAATTGTTGCGTTCGGTCAGCCAATTAAGGCAGATATCACACAATGCGTGAATCGCAGGAGTACCGGCCAGCTTTTCAATCTCAAAGTATAGAGTGTCACTCTCTTTATCTTCCGGCGTCATTTCCATAAATCGCTGTGCAAGCTCCACAAGCTGCTTTGCATGGGGATGAGCCTTATTGACACACAGTATTTCGCGCTTCATCGTGACAAACACCCACGATGAGAGCGAGACATGGTAACGGTATTCAATGGCGAATTTTGCAGGGAAGTCAAGCTCATCTGTGCTTACTAACACTATTTCCATTTGTTCAGCTGTGCAGTAGCTACGTTTGTTCTCGGTGATAATCATGTTGATATTCCTCCTAAATTTGTTTGAACGGTTCTCTTTCGCGTTGCTCTAGACTGCGATTAGATTATAGCATATAGATATCTATATGTATATAGGCAAACAGCATAAAGATATCTATATATTTTTAGCTGTTTTGCATATAGATATCTAGTCAAGCCTGTGATATACTACAGTCGGAAAACACTACTGAAAAAGGAGATTTTTAAATGGGCGGTAAAACAAGCTATGAAAGCATTAAAAAATACGAGGATAAGGCTTATGATAAAATCCTTATCCGTATTAAACCAAAAGGAAAACTAGACACGATAAAATCGTTTGCAAGCGCACGAGGCGAGAGTGTAAACGGATTCATTAACAATGCTATTGAATATGCAATGAACGGCGTACAGCCCGTAGAAAGCCCTGTGAGCGTTTCTGCGCCGTTGGTGGTATCAGATGATATCGCGCGGGTAAATGAGCACACAGAGGTCACAGGAGAGACTACAGGCGAATTTATACACCGCGCTATTGGCGACACGATAGACCGTGACGCCGCACTCTTGAAAATGGGTATCAGCCCGGCAAAGAAAAAGAGCGGGGGGTAATCCCGCGCTTGTGCGATTGTTCGCATGGTATAGCAAAAACACCCGCTCCCATACTTGACAAAAGCTCGGAGCGGGCGTTATAATGATTATGCAAAGAGCACTGCGACAAGCGGTTAGCTCATGCAAATGAAAAGTCTATAGCCGAAGCTATGAAACCGTCACTTGGCCGAGTGGCGGTTTTGCTTTACGGTTATCGTGATTGTGTATGTAAACACATGAAACGTAATCGTAATAGGCATACGCTTTACCCCCTTTCGGGTGGCGTAGCTAACCGCCTGCCGTTGTGCAGTGCTCTAAGGGTACTATGTACCGTCGACAGGATATCACAGGGCTTGTTATTATGCAAGAAAAAAACTTGTTTTTGAGTTCAACAAAAATTCAACTCCGTTGCAAAAAGTTGAATTATTTTACCCAACGATAAAAAACGGCAAAACCGAAAAAGCCAGTGTTTTCAACACTTTGCGCCACATTGCAAAACATTATAAAACGCCATATCTAAAACTCCGACTCTGAAGGTCGCAGGTTCGAATCCTGTCGGGCATACCAAGCAAAAGACACTTGCAAGAGCAAGTGTCTTTCGCTATAATTAAAAAAACGGTGAAGCGCTGATGACGGCACTGTCGGCAGACGGACGGACACGACCGGCGAGGCTTTTTCAGATACTGCCGGAAAAGAATACTGAAGGTGAACAAAATGACTGAAAAGGAAGAAAACCGCGCTTGTGCATCTATATTCCGCCGCATTCTTCTCTACATCGTGGGGGCGATTCTGCTGGGATTCGGGATCGTTTTGTGCGTGAAATGCGAAATGGGCGTTTCGCCCATCAACAGCATTCCTTATGTTGCAACGAACCTCGTGCCGCTGAGCCTTGGTGCGCTGAGTATTGTATTCTACCTCGTCAACATAGCGATGGAGCTGATACTGAGCGAACGCGGGCAGTATATCGGCGTCCTGTTGCAGCTGCCGGTGTCACTGCTGTTCGGCTTTGTGATTGACCTGTGGGATGCGCTGCTTCCCTCCGCCGGAGGTCTCGTCATGCAGCTCGTCTGCCTGTGCGGTAGCCTCTTTTTCACTGCATTCGGCATAATGCTGGTTGTCACTGCGCGCCTGGTCCCAGACCCGCCCACCGGCGCTGTCCAAGCCATCAGCCGAGCCACAAAGAAGCCGATGGGTTCGGTGAAGGTTGTCTACGACTGCGTATGCGTCCTCATTTCACTGCTGCTAGGTCTGCTCGGAGCGCACCGAATCATCGGCTTCGGCATCGCCACCATTGCCTCGGCAATATTTGTCGGGCGCATTCTTGCGCTTTTGCAGGCCACAGTGGGGAAATGGCTGAGAAAATACTTTCCCGAAACAAGTGCCTGACGATATTGCTTATATATTTACATATAATAATAAAAACACCTGATTTGCCTCCCCGGACAAATCAGGTGTTTTACTACTCCGCGCCTTCACGTGCACACGTAGCAGTGCCATTCTTCCTCTTGGGTATGGGTTTGGATTTTCAGACCGGCGCCATTCAGCGCGGCGGCGACTTCGGCGGCGCGGTCGTCTATTATGCCGGAGCAGATAAACGCGCCGCCCTCGGCCATGAAGCCACGCGCGAGGGGCGCGAGCGCGATTATCACGTCGGCCACGATGTTGGCCAGCACCAGCTCATACCCGCCGCCCAGACGGCGGCGCAGGGACGCGTCCTTGATGATGTCCCCGGCGCAGACGTGGAGCCTGTCCTCGCCGATGCCGTTGAGCGCGGCGTTTGCCAGCGCGGCGTCGGGGGCTTTGGGGTCGACGTCGCACCCGGTGCACTCCGCCGCGCCCAGCATGAGCGCGCCGATGCCCAAAATGCCGCTGCCGCAGCCGAGATCCAGCACGCGCGTCTCCGCCGTGACAAAGCTCTCCAGCGCGGCCAAGCACAGCCGCGTGGTGGGGTGGCTGCCCGTGCCGAAGGCGATGCCGGGGTCGAGGCGGAGCGGCGTGCGCCCGTCATCCGGCGCGTCCATCCACTCCGGAACGACGACCAAGCGCTCGCCCACCTCAATCGGCTCATAGCATTCGCGCCAACTGTTTTCCCAGTCCTCGTCCGCCGTGTAGCCGGACACGGCCTCCGGGAACGCGCCCTTGATGCGCGCGAGAACGGCCTCGCCGTGCTCATCGTCCGTGAGATAGCACTTGATGCGGCTCACGCCGCGATAAGCGCTTTCCAGACTCTCGTCAACATAGTCCCAATATTGGCGGTTGTTTTCGAGAAAATCGCGGAAATCCGCCTCGTTTTCTATCACAAAACCCTCCGCGCCCAGCGCGGCCAGCTCCTCACAGCGGCTGTCAAGCTCCGGGGCGGGCGTGTCGATGCAAACTTCAATATAACGCATGTTTCCTCCGTGCAGTCGGTTGTTTTTGCGCCGGGCAGACCCTGTCCGGCTTTGTTCATTTTACACTATATGCCCCTGAAAGTCCAGCCGAAAAAGGGAAGAAAAACACAAAGATTCGGCGATATAAATAAACTTTACGGATTTGACAAAAAAATCGCAAAGAACGCTTGACAAATCCGAGACAAAGTAATATACTGCAATCGTACAAGAGATAGAAAGTTAAATAACAAACAATCTGACCCGACGCGCAGAGTTGCGCGGGGAGTAAATAGGAGGATTTTGATTATGAAGTGCCCGTGCTGCGGAAAAGAAATGGTTATGGATGCCCACACCAAGATTGATAAATTCATGTGCTATGACTGCGGCTATATCGAGGGGCGCCGCGACCCGGCCAAGAAGGCCGCCGATTACGGCAATGTCCACGGTTTCGCAAAGCTCATCAAGCTTTTTGACCGCACCGTTGCATAAGCGACCGCGCCGAGAGCGCGCGAAATGATTCTCACCGAGTTTGTTTCATCTCGTTTCCTTTTCATACCGACCCCAAATGGGCGTGCCGTCAGTTCCAACGGCACGCCCGCAGTTTTTGTGAAAATGAATGTGGAATGACGGTTGACTGAGCAGCAGGGGAGCTTGAGGCGGCAAGGCCCGCCTCAAATCGGATAAACCGCCGCCGAAGCACCTTGAACAAGGTGTTTCGGGCAAAGCAGCATTTTGAACGGGTTCAAAATGCTCGGCGGATTTGGTGCGCCGTCAGTTCCAACGGCAGCCTCAAACTATTCCGGCCTGTTCACTTGGTTATCAAAAACGGTGTTCCCATGGAGTAGGGGCTGCGGGGGAGGGCTTGGCGGACGTGCTCGCGCATGGCGTCGCTGTCCGTGACGGCCATGCCGGAAAGGCGGTCAACCCCGTGCTCCAGCAGCTCCGGGCACAGCGGTACGGACGGGCCGAGCAGCACCGTGTACGCCCCTTGGGCGAGGCGCAGCAGGCGGGGCAGGGTCTTGTTCATCAGCGTGCTGCCGCTGATGAACACATAGTCGCACTGCGGCAGAATAAGCTCACACGCCGAGTCCGGATAGTCGCCCGGCTGAGGCCGCCGCTCCAGCGTGTAAACGCGCGCGGCCTTTTCGTGCACCTCGTCTGTCAAGTGCATGTGCCCCACTATGCCCACGACCGCCCCGTCGAAGTCGAGGCCGCGCACGGCGTGGTTTTCAAACGGCTCTGCGCAGCCAAGCTCGCTTATGTGCGCGGGCGTGTTGAAATATGCGTTCATCGCCGCCACGCCCATCGACGCCTCGCGCAGATTCCAGCTTTTCGCGCACTCGGCGGCCTCGCGCAGAGTCAGCCCCGCAAGCCCGGCGGGGCGACGCGGGGCAACGCTGTCCATGTCGCCCGCCATCGCGATGCCGAGGCTCGCCCCGGCCTCGGCGAAGGCAAAATGTCCCCCGCACTCGGCGCGCGCCACGCGCGCAAGTGCGCTCTCCCCGCGCATATTGTTGAGCAAAGTGTCATATAATGCAAAAAAGCTGTCCATTTTCAAATCCTCTGATATAAATTGTTTACATTATACCACCCCGCGCGCGGCTTGCCAATAGCGGGAGAATGTATTATAATTACGATGAGAAAGGGGGCGTTCCGATGAAAAGGTTAACCCCGGCGCTGGCGCTGCTGGCGGCGTTTGCGCTCGTTTTGAGCGGCTGCGGCAAAAAGGCGCAGAACAACGCGGCGGACGCGCTCACGCAGCAGGCGGAGCAGACGGAAGCACCCGTCGAGCTGATCCGGCCCAAAATATCCGAGAAATACAACAGTATAGACGACACGGACAAAAAGGAAAAAAGCGCGGTTCGTGAAGAGCTTTTGGCGGTGGCGGAGGGTTGCCGCGACATATACGAGCAGGCCGACAAGGGCACGGCGATTAACGTCGTGCTGGACAATGCCACGGTTCGCGCGCTGGTCATGCGCATCGGCGAGCTCGGCTACAGCGCGGTGGACTATCTCGGCACGATGAACATGGTCTGCCCCGACCCCATCGTCTACTTCGGCAGCACCATCCCCACCGGCGCGGACACGGGCGTGTCTTACTACACGGTGTACACCGACGGGCAGATAAGCGTCTATCACCTCGCGCGCACAAACGGCGTGTGGTATCTCGTGGCGATGAGCGCCGTCTGGGACGAAAACTGCAACCCCACCGTGCTCACCGAGGGGCGCTATGCCATCGGCGATGTCAGCTTCAGCAACAAGGGCTGGCTCATCTATAACCGCAACACCGACAGCTTTGACAACAACCAGCGCGCCAACACCAATTCCTACGTGTTTGTGCGCGTCCTGCCCTACGACGACAATAAACGCGCCCTCTGCGAGAAGTACGTCGAGCCGATAGGGTATTTTGAAAATAACCTGTTCACCACCACCTGGAGCGAGACCAACCTCGGCGTGGTCGACTTCAACAGCCTGTATTCCGCGCTTTTCGGCATGTATCACGGCACGGCCAGCCTCACCGCGGCCAACTCCGGCAGCTATTTCGGCACGGTTGGCTCGACGCGGCTTTGCCTTGTGCCGACGGCGTCGTTTGAAAGCGTCGTGCAGTATTATTTCAACATTGACGCCGCCGTGCTCAAAAATATCTCCGACTATTCCTCGCGCCTCGGCGGGTATTTCTTCCTCCCGTACTCCGAGGACGCTTACAACACCGTGCCCCGCACGCCCCAGCCGGAGGTCGTGGAGTATTGGTACAACTCCGACGGCTCAATCACCATGCGCGTTGACGCGGTCAACCGCTGGTACGGCACGGACAAGGCGTTTTCGCACGAGCTGACCGTCCGCCCCGACGACACGGGCGGCTGGAAGTACGTCTCCAACACCCTCATCGCCGATGAAAACAGCATAATCCCCACCGGCCTCCTCTCCGGCCAGCTCGACATAGAGCGCGCCAAAACGGGGTATTGAGGCCTGAGGACGATGAGCGGAGAAAAGCGGGAGACAAGCCACCCGCTGAATATCGCAAAAATGACAGATGCCCAACTTGACAAGGAATTGGAGATAGGCTACGCGGATGTAAAAGCCGGAAATACAATTCCGGTACAAAACGCATTTGCG
The DNA here is from genome assembly GCA_964644305.1 of uncultured Oscillospiraceae bacterium. GTDB lineage: Bacteria > Bacillota > Clostridia > Oscillospirales > Oscillospiraceae > Limivicinus. The sequence goes on along the minus strand of CAZXVA010000013.1, from coordinate 16,233 downwards.
GATTTGCGCAATGAACTTGCTATATGAGATACCCGATAAAGAGACCTATACTATCACGGCATTGTGTGTGGTGTATGGCGGCAGAGAATTGGATTTGTGATAAAAGCCAATGGGCGACCTTTCAAAGGTCGCCCATTGATACAATAGTGCGAGAAATGTTCTAAACGAGCTAATATTTAACTGGTTTTCAGTGATAATCAAAGTTTATTATCTCCAACGCCGGAAAAAATTTCCTGTATTTCTGACAGAATCCTTTGCCATTGGTCACCTAGAATACTGTAATAGCTTTTATCTTTTTTTAGATAATTAGTGGCTGTGAGCGGGGGATACGGTGTTTTGCTGTCACTCCAACGGAAAGAGTATGCGCATATAGTCCGTGCGGCCGACGAGTATTCTTGTTATCTCTATCGCGTTGCCGACGATTTGATAAAACACTATTTGCTTGCTGACGATTAAATATCTATAGTTGACGCTGTCGGGCAGGTCAAACTTGGCCTTGAGCGATGCGCCCATGTACGGGTTTTCCTCCAAGAGCGCAACGCAGGAGAATACCTTGGCTTTCAGCGCTTCGGCGGCGGATGGTTTTTTCAGCTTGTGCTTGATATACACCAGCGTGCTTTGTAAATCCGCGATGGCCGCCGGTCTCCACAAAACTGTCATAGCTTGTCTATGTCCGGCATTTCGCTTGCGGCATCGCTGCCCACGCAATTGCCGGATTCTGTTCCCTGCTCCAGCTCGGCCAGCAACTTTTTGAGCGCGGCGGTCTTCAACAGCTCTGCATTATCCGCCGACACGAGAAACGGAAAGCCCCCGGCGTTGAGTGACTGCTGGATGAACACGTTGATGGCCTGCGTGAAGCTGATTCCGTTTTTGGCGTAGACCGCCTCAACCTGCTTTTTGACCTCCGGGTTTATGCGAAAATGGTATATCTCGCTCTTGGGTGCGGGTGAAGTGCTTTGCATTGCAATCCCTCCTCGGCTCTATTAGACAAGTTGACAAAGAAAAAATCAAGACAATGTAGCACAAACGGTGTACAATTATCTGCATTCTGCAAGAAAACCCACGGAGATATCCCGGTGGGTTTTTGGCTTACACACGGTTATATACTGTCCAAAAAGCGTTTGACGTAGTAGAACGCGGCGCCCATTAGGGCGGCGTGCTTGGGGTAGCGGCTGAGGTGAAGATACGCGCCGTCGGGGTCAAAGGGGTCAAGCTCGGAGAGCATTTCGCGCAGGCGGGGGATATACGGCTCCAAAAACTTTGCCATGAAGCCGCCGAGAACCACGTCGCAGTCGAGCACGTGGCGGATGTTGTGCACACCGATGGCGAGGTGGCGCAGGTATTCCTCCAGCCGTGCGCGGTATTCGTCATTGCCCTCGTCCGCGGCGATGAAAAAGTCGCGCAGGGTGATGCCGAGGTCATTGCTCAGCCGCATGGCCGAGCAGTATGCCTCCAGACAGCCGCGCTTGCCGCAGGCGCATTTCAGCCCGCCGGGCACAATGCACATGTGCCCGAATTCGCCGCTTCGGTTGTCGTGCCCGATGAACGGCGCGCCGTTCAAAAGCACCGCGCCGCCGACGCCGTCCTCCAGCGAGAGAAAGGCGATGTCGCGCTCCAGCGACGAGGTGAACCACTCGGCAAAGCCGCCGCTGGTGCCGTCATTGTCCGGGTGCGTTGGGTAGGGGATCATGTGCAGCAGCCTTTCAAAGGGGACGTTGTACATGTCCAGAGTGGGGGCGAAGACGATGGTTTTCACATCCGGCGACACCACCGCCGCTATCGTCACGCCCACGCCCAAAAGCTTGTCGCGCGCGACGTGGTTTTCATCGAGAAACAGCTCCAGCTCGCCGGAGAGGAGGCGGGCATAATCCGGGCTTTTGATGTCCGTGGAGTGGTGCACGTCCTTGTACCCCAGCTCGTTGCATTTCAGATCCGTCAAAATGAAGCGCAGACGGTGCTCGGTTATCGACAGCCCCACCGACAAGCGCGCATCCGGCACGACGGAAATGCACGTGGCCGGGCGGCCGCCGGAGGAGGGGAGCGTCCCGCAATAGTCCACCAGCCCCGCGTCGTGAAGTTCGGTCAGATTCTGATACACCGTCGGCAGACTCAAATTGAGGTCATAAGCGATTTTTTGCTTGGGGCAGGGTTCGGGCGCGTTGTATAAATAGTGATAGACGCTGCTGCGTGTGCGGCGGCGGCGTTCGGTCATGGTTTCGTCGAGCATGTGCTCAGTTGGCATGTCAAATTCTCCTGTTCAGTTTATGCAAATAATTATATCAGAACTTTTGCAAAAGGCAATAGCTAAAGTTGAGAAAAAGTCGGTTTTGAATGCGTGATATTGCACAAAAGAAGCAAGTAGAATTTTGCAAATGCTACGAAAATGTTTCTTTAACGAGATTTGTAATTGACTTTCATAAAATCGGATTATAAAATCAAACCATCGATGCGGACGCATTGAAATAAGCTGCCCACAAATCGGGCGTATATTTGAAAAGGAGTATGCAAAATGAAAAAGCTTTTGGCTCTCGTTCTCTCGCTTTGCATGGTGTTTGCACTGTGCGCATGCGGCTCGACCGCCGCACCCGCCGAAGAGGCTGCCGCCCCCGCTGAGGAGGCCGCCGCTCCCGCCGCCGAAGAGGCCGCGGCAAGCAAGCTCGTCGGTGTTGCAATGCCCACCAAGGATCTGCAGCGCTGGAATCAGGACGGCGAGAACATGAAGGCTCAGCTCGAAGCCGCCGGCTATGAGGTTGACCTCCAGTACGCCTCCAACGACATCCAGACTCAGGTTTCTCAGATTGAAAACATGATCGCCTCCGGCTGCGAAGTTCTTGTCATCGCCTCCATCGACGGCGATGCGCTCGGCACTGTCCTTGCTCAGGCCAAGGAAGCCGGCATCCCCGTCATCGCTTATGACCGCCTCATCATGAACTCCGACGCCGTCACCTACTACGCCACGTTCGACAACTGGCTCGTCGGCGTCAAGCAGGGCGAGTTCATCCGCGACGCTCTTGACCTCGACAACGCGGGCGACAAGACCTTCAACATCGAGTTCATCACCGGCGACCCCGGCGACAACAACATCAACTTCTTCTTTGACGGTGCCATGAGCATCCTCCAGCCCTATCTCGATGCCGGCACTCTCGTCTGCCTCTCCGGCCAGACCGCCAAGGCCGACGTTGCCACTGCCAACTGGGCAACCGACGCTGCACAGTCCCGCTTTGAGAGCATCATCGCCAGCTACTATGCCGACGGCACTCAGCTCGACGCTGTTCTCGCCTCCAACGACTCCACCGCCCTCGGTGTTGAGAACGCCCTCGCGTCCTCCTACGCCGGCGAGGTTTACCCCGTCATCACCGGTCAGGACTGCGACGTTTCCAACGTCATCAACATGAACAAGGGCCTCCAGTCCATGTCCGTGTTCAAAGACACCCGTAGCTTGGCCGAGAGCGTTGTCGGCATGGTTGACGCCATCATGAAGGGCGGCGAGCCCACCATCAACGACACCGAGACCTATGACAACGGCACCGGCGTTATCCCCAGCTTCCTTTGCGAGCCTGTTGCCTGCACTCCCGACACGATTCAGGAGCTGCTGATAGATTCCGGTTACTACACCGCTGATCAGATCGCCGGCTGAGCCGAGCACTGAAGCGAACACAATTCAGGCAAGGCGGTTCACCCCGCCTTGCCTGAAAGTACAAAAATAAACTGTGCGGAGGCGGTAACTTGTCAGAGAATTTATTGGAAATGAGGAACATCACCAAGGAGTTTCCCGGCGTAAAGGCTCTGGATGATGTCAATTTGATTGTCAAAAAGGGGAGCATACACGCCCTTGTCGGCGAAAACGGAGCCGGTAAATCGACCTTGATGAACGTGCTCAGCGGCATATACCCTTATGGCAGCTATACCGGAAGCATACTCTATGACGGTCAGGAGTGCCGCTTCCACAAAATCAAGGACAGCGAGGAGCGGGGGATAGTCATTATCCATCAGGAGCTCGCGCTCGTTCCGTATATGTCGATCGGCGAAAACATGTTCCTCGGCAACGAGAAAGGCCGCGCCTTTGCCATCGACTGGGGCGAGACCTATGCCGAGGCGGACAAGTATCTTGCCGAGGTCGGCCTTGAGGAATCGTCAAGAACGCTTATAAAGGACATCGGCGTGGGCAAGCAGCAGCTTGTCGAAATCGCCAAGGCGCTTTCCAAAAACGCAAAGCTGCTCATCCTCGACGAGCCCACGTCCTCTCTCAACGAGTCGGATTCGCGCGCGCTGCTGGATCTGCTGCTGAAGTTCAAAGAGCAGGGGCTGACCTCCATCATCATCTCCCACAAGCTCAACGAGGTGTCCTACGTCGCCGATGACATCACCATTTTGCGCGACGGCAAAACCATCGAAACTCTGAAAAAGGGCGTTGACGACATCAATGAGGACAGAATCATAAAGGGCATGGTCGGCAGAGAGCTGTCCGACCGCTTCCCCAAACGCGAAAATGTGGAGATCGGCGACATCTCCATGGAAATCAAAAACTGGACGGTCTACCACCCGAAGTACACCGAGAAAAAAGTGGTGGACGACGTGTCGCTGTATGTCCGGCGCGGCGAGGTCTTGGGCATATCCGGCCTCATGGGCGCGGGGCGCACCGAGCTTGCAATGAGCGTGTTCGGCCGCAGCTACGGCTCGAACATCCACGGCGAGCTTTATATCAACGGCGAGGAGGTCAAGATAAACTCCGTCAAGGAGGCCATTGACCACAAGCTCGCCTATGTCACGGAGGACAGAAAGGGCAACGGCCTCATCCTCTCCAATCCCATCACCGTCAACACCACGCTTGCAAATCTCCCTGCGGTGTCCACCAAGGGCGTCATCGACCGCGACATGGAATACTCCGTCTCCGATGATTACCGCAGCAAGCTGCGCACAAAGTGCACCGGTGTTGAACAAAATGTCGGCAACCTCTCCGGCGGCAACCAGCAAAAGGTGCTGCTGGCGAAGTGGATGTTTGCCGAACCGGATATACTCATCCTCGACGAACCCACCCGCGGCATCGACGTGGGTGCCAAATATGAAATCTACTGTATAATCAATCAGCTTGCGGCGGAGGGGAAATCCGTTATCATGATATCCTCGGAGCTGCCGGAGATACTCGGCATGAGCGACAGAATTTATGTGCTCAACGAAGGGCGCATGGTGGGCGAATTTGACAGAGACGACGCCACCCAGGAAAAAATCATGACGTGCATCCTCAGATCAAGCAGTGCAAAAAAAGGAGAAATGGCATAATGACTAAGACAAAGCTCAAAAACTATGTCCAAAAGTACACAATGGTGCTTATTCTGCTGCTTGTTGTGGCGTACTTTGCCGTGCGCACCGGCGGGAAAACGCTCCTCCCCCAAAATATAACCAACATAATCTCGCAGAATGCTTACGTGTTCGTGCTCGCGGCCGGTATGCTTTTGTGCATCCTCACCGGCGGCAACATCGACCTGTCCGTCGGGTCTGTGGTGTGCTTCGTGGGCGCGCTGGGCGCGGTGTGGCTCGATAAGGGGCTGAACATGTGGCTCGTGGCCGTGATGATGCTCATCGTCGGCACGCTCATCGGCGCTTGGCAGGCGTTTTGGATTGCCTTCGTGCACGTTCCGCCCTTCATCACCACGCTTGCGGGCATGTTCGTGTTCCGTGGCCTGTCCAACGTTGTGCTTCAGGGCAAGACCCTGCCCGTGACGAACGAGGCCTTTGTCAGGACCTTCGGCGGCGGCGCGAACTGCTATGTGCCCGACATTTTCGGCGGCACGGAGTTGAATATACTGTGCTTGCTGGTGGGCATATTCGCGTGCGCGGCGTACATCGCCCTCACGTTCACCTCCCGCGCCTCGCGCAAGAGAAAAGGCTACTCCGTGGAGTCCTTGAGCGAGGTCATCGTCAAAACCGTCATCATCTCCGCGGTTATCGCCTTCTTCACCGTCAAGCTCGCCCAGTACAAGGGCATCCCCATGGCTCTCATCTGGGTTGCGATAATCATCGCGGTTTACACCTACATCACTTCCAAAACCACTATCGGCCGCCATCTTTACGCCGTCGGCGGCAACGAGCTTGCCACCAAGCTCTCCGGCATCGACACCAAGAAGGTGTACTTCTTTGCCTACACCAACATGGGCTTCATCTCCGCCTTTGTCGGCATGCTCACCATCGCGCGCATGACCTCTGCCCAGCCCACCTACGGGCAGAACTATGAAATGGACGCGATTGGCTCGTGCTTCATCGGCGGCGCGTCCGCCTACGGCGGCACGGGCACCGTTCCCGGCGTCATCATCGGCGCGGTTCTTATGGGTGTCATCAACATCGGCATGAGCATTCTCGGCGTTGACGCGAACTATCAGAAGGTCGTCAAGGGCTTGGTGCTCCTCGCCGCTGTCATCTTCGACGTCGTGTCCAAGAGAGAAAAGAGCTGACCGGCGCAAGACCGCCAACAATATTTCGCTCCGCGCCATGCGCGCGGAGCGAGAAAACTATTCGCAATTGGAGGACGGCATGTATTATATAGGAATAGACCTCGGCACCTCCGCGCTCAAGCTGCTGCTGGTTGACAGCGGCGGCGAGGTGCTCAACACCGTCACGAGGGAGTATCCCCTCTCATTCCCGCACCCCGGCTGGAGCGAGCAAAGCCCCGAAGACTGGTGGCGCGCCGTCGTGGACGGTGTGCCGGAGCTTTTGCGCGGCTATGACGCCGCGCTCGTCGCCGGAATCGGCGCGGGCGGGCAGATGCACGGCCTCGTCGCGCTCGATGCGGATGACCGCGTCATCCGCCCCGCGATACTTTGGAACGACGGGCGAACCGCAAAGCAGGTCGATTATCTCAACGAAACCGTCGGCCGCGACAAGCTCTCGGCTTACACCGCGAACATCGCCTTTGCCGGCTTCACCGCGCCCAAGCTCCTTTGGATGCGCGACAATGAGCCCGACAATTTCGCCCGCATCGCGAAGATAATGCTGCCCAAGGATTATGTAAACTACAAATTGACCGGCGTCCACTCCTGTGATTATTCCGACGCGTCGGGCATGCTGCTTTTGGACGTGGAACACAAATGCTGGTCTGAGGAAATGCTGAAGCTTTGCGGCGTCAGCGAGGCGCAGCTGCCCCGGCTTTACGAAAGCTTTGCCCCCGTCGGAACGCTTTTGCCCGATGTTGCGGCGAAGCTCGGCTTGCCGGAGAGCGTCGTGGTGTGCGCCGGGGCGGGGGACAATGCCGCCGCCGCCGTCGGCACGGGCGTCGTCGGCGAGGGCGGGTGCAACATCTCCCTCGGCACATCCGGCACGGTGTTCATAAGCTCGGCGCGCTTCGGCGCGCAGCAGGCAAACGAGCTGCACAGCTTTGCCCATGCCGACGGGGGATATCACCTCATGGGCTGCATGCTCTCCGCCGCCAGCTGCAACAAGTGGTTTTTGGAGGAGGTGCTGCACACCTCCGACCATGCCGCGGAGCAAGCGGCCATTGACGAAGCGCAGCTTGGGCGCAACCGCGTTTTCTTCCTGCCCTATCTCATGGGCGAGCGCAGCCCCATCAACGACACCGACGCCCGCGCCGCCTTCATCGGCATGAGCATGGATTCCACGCGCGCCGACATGGTTCAGGCGGTTTTCGAGGGCGTGGCCTTTGCCATACGCGACAGCGTCGAGGCCGCGCGCGCCCTCGGCATCGACATTCCGCGCTCCATGATCTGCGGCGGCGGCAGCAAGAGCGCGCTCTGGACAAAGATAATGGCCAACGTCCTCGGCATCCCGCTTGACATTCCCGCCACGGAGCAAGGGCCGGGCTACGGCGGCGCGCTGCTTGCCATGGTGGCTTGCGGCGAGTATGAAAGCGTCCCGGCGGCCTGCCGTGCGCTCGTTGCCGTCAAGGCCACGGTGCAGCCCGATGCCGAGCTCGCCGCACTCTACGATGAACGCTATAAGCTCTTCAGGGGCATATACCCCGCCTGCAAGGCACTGTTCAAATCTTTTGCGAGGTGAATGATATGAAAATTTACTCCGTCTATGATGACGCCTTCAAGCCCTACGGCCGTGTGCTCCCCGCGCCGGACATGACCGCTCTGCTCTCCGCCATGAATGCAATACCCCTGCCCGACGAGGGCGTGGCCTATGAGCCGGGCATCGCCTCTCTGGAGGCGTGTGATGTTTACCCGTGGTTCGAGGCGAGCGCGTTCGGCGGCATGCCCACACAGCTCGGCATGTGCTGGGGACACAACACCAAGCTCAACTGCCTTGAGTATCACCGCGACAGCGAGTTCAACCTCGGCGCAGAGGACTTCGTTCTGCTGCTCGCGCGTGAGGACGAAATTGAAAACGGCATTCTCGACACGGCGCGCGTCAAGGCTTTCCACGCCCCGGCGGGCGTTCTTGTGGAGGTTTACGCCACCACGCTGCACTATGCGCCCTGCCACGCCGACGCGGACAAGGGCTTCCGCGTGCTGGTTGCTCTCCCGCGCGGCACGAACACAGAAAAGCCACACATCGCCGCCCCGACCGATGAAGACAAGCTCATGACCGCGCGCAATAAGTGGCTCCTCGCGCACCCCGACAGTGCCGAAGCCGCCTCCGGCGCCGTCATCGGCCTCGCGGGCGAAAACATCGACATTGAATCAAGCATATAAAACTATAAGGAGAAAAGATTATGTTGGAGAACATTCCGAATGTAAAGCTCGGCATCATTGCCGTCAGCCGTGACTGCTTCCCCGTGCAGCTTTCCGAAAGCCGCCGCCGCGCCATCGTCGCGGCGTACAAGGGCGAGGTGCATGAGTGCCCCGTTGCCGTTGAAAATGAGGGCGACATGCTTCGCGCCGTGGCCGATGTCGAGGCCGCCGGGTGCAACGCCCTGGTCGTCTTCCTCGGCAACTTCGGCCCGGAGACGCCGGAGACGCTCATCGCCAAGTATTTTGACGGCCCGTGCATGTTCGTGGCCGCCGCCGAGGGCGACGGCGACCTCATCGGCGGGCGCGGCGATGCCTACTGCGGCATGCTCAACTGCTCGTATAACCTCGGCATGCGCCACCTCAAGGGCTACATCCCGGCCTACCCCGTCGGCACGGCGGAGGACATCGCGTGCATGATGGCGGAATTCGTGCCCGTGGCGCGCGCGATAATCGGCCTCAGCTCGCTGAAAATCATCACCTTCGGCCCGCGCCCGCAGGACTTCTTTGCCTGCAACGCGCCCATCAAGGGGCTTTATGAGCTGGGCGTCGAGGTCGAGGAAAACTCCGAGCTTGACCTCTTGGTCTCTTACAAGGCGCACGAGGGCGACGCGCGCATTGACGCCGTCTGCCGCGACATGGCCGAGGAGATGGGCGAGGGCAGGTATTATCCGGAGCTGCTTTCCCGCATGGCGCAGTTCGAGCTGACGCTGCTCGACTGGGCAGAGGCGCACAAGGGCGCAAAGAAGTATGTTGCCTTTGCCGATAAGTGCTGGCCGGCTTTTCCGGAGACTTTCGGCTTTGAGCCGTGCTACGTCAACTCCCGCCTCGCCGCGCGCGGCATCCCCGTGGCCTGCGAGGTGGATATTTACGGCGCGCTGAGCGAGTATATCGGCGCATGCGTGTCGCTCGACGCGGTCACCCTGCTCGATATCAACAACTCCGTTCCCGCCAAGCTCTACGAGGAGAAGATAAAAGAGCGTTACGGCTGCGCGCTTACGGACACGTTCATGGGCTTCCACTGCGGCAACACCCCGTCGTGCAAAATGTGTGCCAACCGCGCCGTCAAGTATCAGCTCATTCAAAACCGCCTCCTCGAAAACGGCGGCACTCCCGACTTCACTCGTGGCACCCTTGAGGGCGACATTGCCCCCTCGGACATCACCTTCTTCCGCCTCCAGTGCGACAGTGACGGCGTTCTCCGCGCCTACGTGGCCGAGGGCGAGGTGCTCGACGTGCCCACCGGCTCCTTCGGCGGCATCGGCGTGTTCGCCATTCCTGAAATGGGGCGCTTCTATCGCCATGTGCTCATCGAAAAGCGCTACCCGCACCACGGTGCAGTCGCTTTCGGCCACTACGGCAAGGCGCTGTTCGACGTTTTCCGCTATCTCGGCATCGCCGACATCGCTTATAATCAGCCCAAATCTCTCCCCTACCCGACGGAAAACCCGTTCGCGTAAACCCAAAACAAAAAACATATACCCGGCGCCCGCGCGGAATCCCCGCGCGGGCGTTGCCCTTGATAAACGGCGAAAGCCCTTGAATAAGCTTTTTCGGTATGCTAGAATGAAGGCGGAAATCAACTTGCGCAAGCTTGCGCATGGGGGGATAATATGACAAGAATCAACTCGCTTCAAGCCCTGCGGGCGCTGGCCTTTTTGACCATCCTCGCCGCGCACTGCGGCTGTCCGGGCGTTCAGGGGGCGCTGGGCGTCTCGGTGTTTTTCATGCTGTCGGGCTTTTGCTTTGCGATAAACTATATCCCCAAGGCCGACAGACTGCCCGCGTCGCCGGTGGGCTGCGTCCGCTTTGCCGTGTCGAAAATCGGCAAGCTGTACGTGCTGCATCTGCTGATGATTGCGTACAAATCGCTCTTTCTCTGGGCGATGCCGCAAAACGCCGGGGACATCGTGAAGCTCGTGCTGCAAGTGCTGCTTTTGCAAAGCTTCGTGCCCGACCCTTACGTCATCTCGGCGTATAACGGCGTGTCGTGGTTTCTCTCGACCTATATGTTTGTGTGCATTGCCGCGCCGTTCATCGTCCGCCGCGTGGCCAAAATCGAGCGGGAAAAGCGCTTGGGCGCGCTGTTCGTCGGTATAATCGCGCTCATGGCGGCGCTCGCCTTCGCCTCGCCTTATCTCACGGCGGCGCTGAGCCTCGACTTTCCGACCTATTTCACGTATTATTTCCCGCCTTACCGCATGCTGGATTTCACGCTGGGCGTCCTGCTGGGCAAGCTGTATCTCATGCGCGCGGACAAGCGCCTTGCCGCAAGCCACTCGGTGCTTGTGGCCGCGGCCGCCGTGCTGTGCATGCTTGGCGGCTGTCGGCTGTATCCCGCTTTGCCGGCGGAGTTTAGAGAGAACCTGCTCTTTGTCCCGGCGTCCACGCTGCTCATTGTCCTGTGCGCCTTTTCCGGCGACGCGGTGCAGAGAATCCTTTCGTGGCGTCCGGCGGTGTGGCTGGGCGACATCTCGTCCTACGCCTTTCTCATTCACCTCAACGTCATCGAAACCGTCCGCTATTGCCTCAACGTGTTTGAGTATAACCGCGGCCTCACCCCCGGCCGCGCCGACACCGCCGTGTTCCTCTGCGCCACCTTCGCCCTGACCCTCGCCCTCTCCCGGCTCTACGCAGTCATCTCAAAAAAATTCAAAACCCACCCCAAAGGGTGAGGGATAAATAGCAATATGGAATCAAGCCGCACGGTTGACGAATACCCCGTTAACCGTGCGGCTGTTAGCTTTGAATGTTGTTATAATTACATGCCTCTGCGGTCTTAATGCTAAAAAACCTCTTTCCGCATTTCGCGGAAAGAGGTGAAATTTAATTTCGGTTTTTTCGGCGCTTGGCTTATGCCTTGCGAACCTTGTCCATGTGACGGGTGAGGTCGAGCATCTTGTTGGAGAAGCCCCACTCGTTGTCGTACCAAGCCATGAGCTTGACAAAGTTGTCGTTCAGGGCGAGGCCGGCCTTTGCGTCGAAGATGGAGGTGTGAGCGTCGGTCTTGAAGTCGGAGGAGACGACCTCGTCGTCAACGTACTCCAGAACGCCCTTCATTGCGCCTTCGGAGGCGGCCTTCATTGCGGCGCAGATGGCGTCGTAAGAGGCGGGCTTGTCGAGGCGGACAGTCAGGTCAACGATGGAAACGTCGCCGGCGGGGATACGCATGGAGGTGCCGGTGAGCTTGCCCTTGAGTTCGGGGATGACCTTGCCGACGGCCTTGGCGGCGCCGGTGGAGGTGGGGATGATGTTGTTGTACACGGAGCGGCCGAGGCGCCAGTTCTTCTTGGAGAAGCCGTCAACAACAGCCTGGGTGGCGGTGGAGGCGTGAACGGTGGTCATCAGACCCTCGACGATGCCGAAGTTGTCATTGAGAACCTTCGCCATGGGGGCGAGGCAGTTGGTGGTGCAGGACGCGTTGGAAACGAACTGCATGTCGGCAGTGTACTTTTCGAGGTTGACGCCGCAGACGAACATCGGGGTGTCGTCCTTCGCAGGGCCGGACATCACGACGACCTTTGCGCCTGCGTCGATGTGAGCCTGTGCAGACTCCTTGGTGAGGAAGCGGCCGGTGCACTCAAGCACGTACTCCACGCCGAGCTCGCCCCAGGGCAGGAGAGCGGGGTCACGGTACTTGTTGTCGGCGAGAACCTTGACGGTCTTGCCGTCGACGGTGAGGGTGCTTGCCTCGTCGTCAGCGGTGACGCAGCCGTCGAAGCGACCGTGAACGGTGTCATACTTGATGGCGTAAGCCAACTGGCTTGCGGGATGGCCGGGAGCATTGATTGCAACGACCTCGATGTCGTCAGCCTTGATGGCGGCGCGGAAGGTCAGAGAGCCGATACGGCCGAAACCATTGATACCAACTTTGATCATATTAGATATCCTCCATAAAAAAATTGTTAACAAAGTAAGCCGGAACAAGCTTATATACAAAATTCCCGCAGGGGAAAATTGTGCCTTATTTAACGACTTAATTTTATCATATAATATAAACAAAAATCAATATTGAACCTCGTTTATTTTGAACAAAAAAACGACGAAAATTCAACCTTTTTCAAGCAAAAACGGGGGAGAGTATTGTGTAATTTGTCGATTTTTGATAGAATAGTCGAAAAATGATGATTAGGAGAGCAAAACATGGTTCAGGTTTCATCGGATATCCTCGCGCTGACCTCGGAGGCGCTTGTGCTGGTTCAGGCCGGGCGCGTGGGCTTTGCCAACGCCGCGGCGAAAAAACTGCTGGGCAGCGAGTGCGAGGGCGAGCGCATCGCGGAGCTGCTCCCGGCGGAAATCGTGTGCGCACAGGGTTCGGGCTTCATCGCGGACACGCTCATCAAGGGCAAGCGGTGCATCGTGCGCGTGACCAAGCACGAGGACATGCAGGCCATTTTCCTCGCCGAGCCGAAGGGCGAGCCGGTCATGCTCAGCGAGGCGCTCATATACTCCATGCGCAACAACCTCATGACCATCTGCATGACAACCGAGCTTTGCCGCACACGCGCCGAGGACATCGGGGACGACGCACTGCGCGCGGGCGTGGCGACCATGTCGCAGAGCTATTTCCGCATGACGCGCCTGCTCGAAAACCTCAGCGCGGCCAAGAGCATGCTCTCCGACGGGATACGCTTTGCGCCCGTGCGCGTGTCGCTGACGGAAATTTGCAAAAGCATCGTCGGCCGGGCGGTCATGCTGAGCAGTGAGCCGGAGGTGAGCTATGACGGCGGTGACGCGGAGCACATTATCGAGGCCGACCCCGCGCTCATTGAGCTGATGCTGCTCAATCTCATTTCAAACAGCCTTGTGCATGCCGAGGGCTGCACGCGCGTTGCGCTGCGCATCATGGACGCGGGGGATAATGTCATCCTCTCCGTCACGGATAACGGTTGCGGCATCACAAGCGAGGAGCTGCCCTCCGTTTTCGACAGATACACTCACGCCTTCACGCTCAGCGGCATGGGCGACGGCGCGGGGCTGGGCATGACCGTGGCGCGGGGCGTGGCCGAAAAGCACGGCGGCACGCTGCTGCTGGAAAGCAGAACCGGCATCGGCACGACGGTGCGCGTGTCGCTGAAAAAGTCGCAGGGGCTGACCGCCGCGCTCGGCGCGCCCGCCGAGCACTACAACGCCAGCAACATCAGCGTCATCACCGGCCTTGCCGACTTCCTGCCGGAGCAGAGCTTCAAGGAAAAGTATCTCGATTAAATAATAAATATCGGCAATAACCACCGATAAAAAACACACGCCGTGGGGAAGTGCCCCACGGCGTTTTGGTTATCACATTCCTTTTGGCTGTCACATCACGGGGCGCTGTTCCTCGACCTTGATGAGGAATTTGTTTTGCGAGACGACGGCGTGCTCCATGTTCAGCACGTAATCAAGCTCCAGCTCGCCGCCGTTGGCGTCGAAGCTGTGGCGGATTGAGCGGGTTTTGATGCCGAGGGTGGCGCTGCCGTAAGGCGTGTCGTAGAGAAAGCGGTTGTTCTCGCGCTCGCGGAACACCATGCGCCCGCGCACAAGCCCGTCGCGATCGATGATGACCTCATTCGGGCGCACGAAAACGCTTGTGCGCGTGCCCTCCAGCCCCGTCACCTCGGATTCGAGATAGCTGAAGCACGCGGTGTCCCCGTCGAGGAAGTAACTCCCGTCGGTGCTGAAATCCAAAAGCTCTTTGTCGTCGGAATCACTGTTTTGCACACTGTGCATGGATATGACAACGTCCTTCATCATTTTGCTGCCTCCGTTTCGTCCGCGCTTGCGGGGTGTACGCTGTCCTCAATGCCATGGCCGAGGAAGCGCGCGGCATGGGCGGCGAAGTCCGCCGTGCTGCCGCTGGTGAAATATTGCGTCGTGCCCTCGCCGCCGGTGAGGCCGTGCGCGGTGAGATAAGCGCACATCTCCTCCGCCGCGCACCCCGCCGCGCTCACGAGCGCGACGTCGCGGCCGAGATAGTCGCCCAGCGCCTCGGCGATAAAGTCAAAATGGGTGCAGCCGAGCAGCAGCGCGCCGACATGCGCCTCGCGCATCGGCGCGAGCAGACTCTCCACCGCGCGGCGCAGCAGCGCGTCGCCGGGGTCGGTGTGCCCGTCCTCAATGAGCCGCACAAAGTCCTGACACGCGATGTCCACGATCTCCCGCCCCGGACAAAGCGTCTGCAAACGGCGCTTGAATGCGCCGCTTTTGATGCTCGCCCCCGTGGCGATGATGCCGAGAGGCGCATCGCCCGGTGTGCGCGAAAGTTTCAGCGCGGACGCGTCAATCACGTTTATCACCGGCACGCGGAACTCCGAGAGAATGTCCCCCGCCGTGCTGGACACCGTGCCGCAGGCGGCGATGATGGCCTTTGCGCCGCGCGCGGCCAAAAGCTCCATGTCCTGCCGCGCCATCACGCGCAGCTCGTCCGAGCCTCTTACGCCGTAGGGGTTGCGGCCCGTGTCGCCGAAGTATATGATGTTTTCGTTGGGCATAAGCGAGCGCAGTGCCCTCAGCGCCGTGAGGCCGCCGAGGCCGGAATCGAATATGCCGACGGGTCTTGTGTCCATAAGCGTCTCCTGCCGGGTTTAGTTTAAGCATGTTGTATCATTGTACCGCATTCTCCCCGCCAATACAAGTAAAATTTGTTTGCCGGATATGTGGAATTACGCCGGGGTTCGTGCTATAATAAGTATACAATGAATAAGCAGACGGGAGTTGAGCATCAACAATGAACATAGAGCTTTCCGACAAGGAATTCAGACGGCTTTTGGATATGGTGTACATAGGCAATTGGATATTGAACTCCACGCGCGGCGACGATCGCTTTGAGGACTATGACCTCATGCAGGAAAAGCTGTTTTCAATGTGCCCCGGCAACGGCATGCGTTCGCTTGTCCAGCTTTGGCACGGGCACATTTTCCCCTCGCAGGCGTATGAGGACGGCGGCATTCACGAGGCCATTGCCGACTATGAGGACGCGGTGTTTTACAACATCCTCGCCGAGGAGCTTGCCCGGCGTGACCTCGGCCTTGAGGACAGCGACCCGGAGAATTTCGACGAGCTGACCGAACGCATGGAGGACTATCTCGCCGAGTTTGAGCGCAGCGGGCTTGACTGCGTGAATGTGGACATCGACTGACAGAGGGCAGAACAATGCACGACGAGCTGACAAAGCAGGATTTGAAAAAGATGCGCGAAGAGCTGGACTATCGGCGGCTTGAGCTGATGCCGGAGCTTATCGAAGAGGTCAAGCGCACGCGCGCCTTCGGCGATTTGAGCGAGAATTTTGAATACAAGGCCGCAAAACAGGCGCAGAACAAAAACCGCAGCCGCATTCGCTATCTTGAGGGCATGATCAAAACCGCCAAGGTCATTGACGACCGTTCCCGCGTCGACGAGGTCGGCCTTTTCGACAAGGTGGAGATTTACATGCCGGAGGACGACGAAACCGAGACCATTCAGGTCGTCACCACCGTGCGCTGCGACCCGCGCCGCGGGCTTATCAGCAAGGAATCCCCGTTCGGGCAGGAAGTGCTGGGCAAAAAGGTGGGCGATAAATTCACCGTCCGCG
>CAZXVA010000012.1:0-34497 GCA_964644305.1 uncultured Oscillospiraceae bacterium | reverse complement strand
ACTTGAACTACAAGAGCAATTTGCGGCCTTCGTCGAACAGACCGACAAATCAAAATATTACAGCTATTTGAGCTATAAATGCTGCCGCCTGGCAGCAAATACATACAGACAGGAGTGGATGACATGTCGAACTTCGCATTCTTAAAGGAGAAAAAGGAGTACGCCTTGTTTGCTTCGGCAGCGATCGAAGCAGAAAAGGTGTATGTTTCCGCGCCTGCTATGTGCGCCGTCGGCAGTCGAAAAGCACTGGAACTGGCGGTGAAATGGGTTTATTCTGCCGACAATACTATGCAGCGTCCGTACAAGGACAATCTGCAAGCCTTGATTCATGAGCCGACCTTCCGCTTTGCGGTGGACGAGAAGACATGGGGCAAGTTGCCGTTCATCATCAAGCTGGGCAACTTGGCCGTCCACACCGAGCGCAGTGTTCAGCCCGGCGACGCACTCGCGTCGCTTCGGGGGCTGTTTGAGTTTATCCAATGGGTGGACTATTGTTACGGCGCTGATTATGAAGAGCGGAAATTTGATGAAGCGCTGATACCCAAGGAAAAGGTTGTCGTCGACACAAAGAAAATCAAAGAGCAGGAAAGCTTGCTTGGTGAAAAGGATGCAGAGATTGAAGCACTGCGCCAGCAGATCGAGCAGATGTCCTCGCAGATCACTGCAGCCAAAGAGCAGCACCAGCAGGATCGTACCTTCGTGGCGGCAGACCTTTCCGAATTCAAGACTCGCAAGATATACATTGATGTGGACATGAAACAGATGGGCTGGCAATTCACCGGCGCAGATGCAGATGTTCAAGAGGAATACCCCGTTGAAGGCATGGCGGGAGTAATCGGGCAGATGGGATATGTTGATTACGTTCTGTTCGGCAAGGATGGGTTGCCGCTGGCAGTGGTGGAGGCCAAGCGCACCGGCAAAGACCCCAATATCGGGCGCAAGCAGGCTGTTTTGTACGCCGATTGTTTGGAGCGCAAATTCGGCCGCCGCCCCATGATGTTCACCACAAACGGCTTTGAAACTTACTTTTGGGATGATTCGACCGGCCCTCAGCGCAAGGTCAGCGGCATATTCAGCAAGGATGATTTGCAAAAGCTGATGAATCGCCGGACTGAGCGCATGGATCTCATGTCCATTCCGATTGATGACAGAATCACCGACCGATATTATCAAAAAGAGGCCATCCGCGCCGTGTGCGAGCAGATCGGAGCGGGATTCAGAAAGCACCTGCTGGTTATGGCTACCGGCACGGGCAAAACGCGGACGGCGTCCAGCTTGACGGATGTGCTGAGCCGCGGCAAGCATGTCACCAACGTCTTGTTTTTGGCGGATAGAACCGCGCTTGTGAAGCAGGCGAAGGACGATTTCAAAAATTATCTGCCCGATATGTCGCTGTGCAATCTTTGCTCCAACAAAGACGACCGCAACGCCAGAATCGTTTTTTCAACATACCCCACCATGCTCAACGCCATTGATGACATAAAGACGAAGGACGGACGGCGCATGTTCACCCCTGCGCACTTTGACCTCATCATCATTGACGAAAGCCACCGCAGTATTTTCAAGAAATACCGCGCAATATTCGATTACTTCGATGCAATTATGGTCGGCTTGACCGCGACTCCGAAAACGGATGTGGATCGCAACACCTATGATTTCTTTGAAATGGAGCATGGCGTGCCCACATACGCATACGACTACGAGACAGCGGTTTATCAAGACCATGTGCTCGTCCCGTATTATAATTACGAGGTTAAAACCAAGTTTTTGGAGGACGGCATCACCTATGACGACCTGTCCGACGAAGACAAAGAGCGTTTCGAGGACGACTTTATCGAAGACGGGCTGATGCCCGATTTTATCCCGTCTGCGCAGCTGAACAAGTTCGTGTTCAATGAAACGACTGTGGACACGGTGCTTCAGGATTTGATGGAGCGCGGCATCCGTGTGGCCGGGGGTGACAGGCTGGGCAAGACCATCATATTTGCGCAAAATAAGCGCCATGCGGAGTTTATCTTGGAGCGCTTCAACAAGCTGTATCCCCATTATAAGGGCAAGCCAGCCCAGCGCGTGATTTGCGATGACTCATACGCGCAAACGATTATAGACGACTTCAAAATTCCCGACAAAGAGCCGATAATCGCCGTGTCCGTTGATATGATGGACACGGGCATCGACGTGCCGCAGTGCGTCAATCTCGTCTTTTTTAAGAAAGTGCGTTCAAAAGCGAAGTTTTGGCAGATGATTGGGCGCGGCACACGCCTGTGCAAGGGGCTCACCTGCACCGATCAGATTGACGGGGAATACACGGACAAAAAGCGCTTTCTCATTTTCGACTATTGCGGCAATTTTGAATACTTCCGCACGCACAAAGAAGGCTTTGATGCCAAAGAGGCCAAGTCGCTGACCGAGAATATTTTCGGCAAGAGAGTCAGATTGGCCGTCATGCTGCAGGAGAGCGCTTACGCAGCTGACGATTTTCAGGCGTGGCGCTCGGAGCTGGTTGGCGAGTGCTTTGCGCAGGTGCGGGCGTTGAACACCGAGTTGATTGCGGTGCGCTTGCGCATGCAGAGCGTCGAAAAATACAAAAAGCCCGGCGCGTTCAACTTCATCAGCGAGGGCGACAAAAGCGAGCTGATTCAACAGATTGCGCCCATCGTCCGGACGGATGATAACGATGAATACGCCAAGCGCTTTGATAATTTCATGTACGGGCTTATGATTGCGTTCATGGAGCGGATGCCCGCCTTCGTCCACGCGCAAAAGCAATTGCGCGACATCGGCACGTTGCTTGAGCGCAAGGTGAGCATCCCGCAAGTCAAAGCGAAGCTGCCTATCATTAAGGTCGTCAACACGGATGAGTTTTGGGACGCGAATGATGTCTTGCTGTTTGAAAAGGTGCGCAAAGAGCTGCGCGAGCTGATTAAGTTCATTGCGGAGGAAACGCCCGGCAAGAAGCCGATAATCACACATCTGACCGACCCCGTCATCGACCGGCAGGAGGGCGTCCACTTGGATGCGGCATACGACTTTGAGGACTACCGCGCCAAAGTGAATCGCTATGTGAATGAAAACGGCGACGCGCTGGCTATTTTCAAGCTGACGCATAATATTCCCCTTGCCCCCGATGATTATCAGGAGCTGGAGCGGGTGCTGACCGGCGAGCTGGGCAGCAGAGAGGATTATTTGCGCGAGTTTGGCGAGACTCCGTTTGGCTTGCTGATTCGCAAAATCGCCAAACTGGATCACGACGCGGCAATGGCGGCGTTTTCGCAGTTTATCAATGACCAGTCGCTCAATCAAAAGCAGATTGCCTTCTTGCATAAAATCATCAATCACATAGAGCAAAACGGATATATGGAAAGCGTCACCATGCTCACAAAGCCCCCGTTTGATAAGCCTCTGAGCTTCACGCACCTCTTTGACAAGAAAACGCAAATCGCCATCATGGCAGTGATAAACCAAATAAAACAAAACGCCGTTGTTGTGTCTGCGTGATAGGGCAAATGGAGGCACGGCAGAAATAGTCACGTTGTTCCGTGCCTAGACGAAAACTGCTCCATGCCACCTCTCAACTGCAAATCACCTAAACATCTCCTTTTCAACATTCCTGTTGCGCGGCATATCATTGACTAACCTACAACGTTCCACAGCGCACCCCCTCCCTTGCAACATTCGCGCGCTTGTAGTATCATATACACATGAAGACTACGATTAAAACCGACAAACATAGACACCTTGGGGCTTGGTTTCGCTTGTGCCCGGTGGGGCATGTTGTTTTGCTTGCCTCGCTTGCGCTTATCGCGCTGCACCTCGCACTACGCGGCGACGGCGCGCTGATGGCGCGCATTTCGCGCGGCGTTATCCGACCGCTCCACGCCTTTCTTGCGCAATTAACGGCGCGCGTTCCGTTTTCCGTGGCTGAGCTGCTCATCGTCTTGGCCGTGGGGGCGGCGCTGGCGCGCATTGCGCTGTCGCTTGCGCGGCTTTTGCGCGGGCGGGGCAGTCTCCGCGGGGCGTATCGGCTTTTCGTGCAGCTTGCCGCCGCCGTGTGCGCGGTGTACGCCGGGTATTCGCTCCTTTGGGGCACGTATTATTACGGCGACGACTTTCTTGCGCAAAGTGGGCTGCGCGCCGACCCTATTTCAAGAGAACAGCTTGAGGCCGTCACGCGCTATTTTGCTGACGCGGCCAATGACCTCGCCGACGCCGTGCCGCGCGACGCATCCGGGCTGTATACCTGCGACCGAGATGCGCTTCTTGCCCGGTCGGACACGCTTTTTGACGCGACAGAGGCGGAATACCCCTGCCTTGCCGGGCCTTGCGTCGCGGCCAAGGGTTTGGTGCTGTCGCGCGCACTGAGCTATATTGACTTCACGGGCTTCCTCTTCCCGTTCACGGGCGAGGCCAACGTCAACACAGATTTCCCGTCTGCGCTCTTCGCCTCGACCGTTGCGCACGAGCTTTCCCATCAGCGCGGCGTGGCCAAGGAGCAGGAGGCGAACTTCGTCGCCGTGCTCGCGAGCATGCGCACCGATGACCCCGATTTCCGCTATTCCGCCGCGCTCTTGGCCTACACTCACCTCGGCAACGCCCTCCACTCCGTCGACTATGCCGCGTGGGAGAGCGTGTACGGCACGCTCGATGAGCGCGTCCGCGCCGATTTGTCCCTCAACAACGCCTATTGGCGGCAGTTTGACACGCCGATTCAAACCGTGTCCAACACGGTCTATGACGGCTTTCTCAAAAGCTATGACCAAACCCTCGGCATGAAAAGCTACGGCGCATGCGTGGATTTGCTGGTCAATTTCTATTTCCCGCTGGTTTCGCCATCGGAATAAAAAGTTCAAGCCCCCTGTCTCGCGCTCGCGCGAGACAGGGGGCTTGCCGCATACTCCCACCCAACGCTCCATCTGCCCCGCAAATTTTTTTCCCGAATTTCGAGTTTTGCTCTTGTGCTTGCCGAACGCAGTGTGATATAATTATGTAAATCATTTTATGTATAATTGACTTAGATATAAATATCTCGGACGGGAGTGTGTCGGCTTGGAAAATCGGGGGTTGTCGGAGCTGGTCGAGCGCGTTTTGAGTGGGGACGCGCCGGCTTATGAAGAGCTTTATTTGCAGACGAAGGATAGCGTGTTTTTTCACGCGAAAACCGCGCTTTTGAGCGAGGAGACCGCGTGGGACATCGTTCAGAATACATACACTGCGGCGTTTCGCAGCTTGCCGCGCCTGAAAACGCCCGAAACGGCGGAAACCTGGCTTTGCGCAATCGCGGGCAACCTCTGCTTCTCGCGGCTGCACAAGCAAAAAACCACCACGGTGCAGTCGCACTGCGGTGATGACACCCTGCGCGGCAGGGTGGAGGACGGCCTCGCCGCACTCACGGATATGCAGCGCATCGCCGTGTTGTTTCGTTATTGCGACGAGATGTCCTTGGCGCAGATCGGCACGGTTCTCCGCTGCGGCGAGGGCGCGGTCGGCACTTTGCTTGCCGATGCCGAGCGGGTGCTGGGCATCTCGCGCGAAACCGCGCCGGGCGCGCCCGATGGCGACGCCCTCACGCCCACAGACCTCAAAACCGGCCTCAAGGAGATAAAGGACGACACGCGCCTTTCTCCCGCCGTCACCCTCGGCATCGCCGAGACCCTTGCGCAAAAATGCGGCTATAAATCCACCCTGCGCATCGTCCCCGGCGTGTCGCCGCAAGGCGGCGAACGCCTCAACCGTCCGGCAAAAACGGACTCACCGACGGATGACGAGCCTGTTGCCGTCGCCACAGGACGCGGCGGCGACGCACCCCGCACCGGCGTTGACCGCGCGCGGCGAAACGCGCGCAAAAGCGCAATGGCGCTGGCCTCCGGGCTTGTGGTGGTGGGGCTGGTGGTCGGCGCGTTCTCCGTGCGCGCGATACTCGACGCGCGCAGTGCCGATGACCTCACGCCCGATAATCTCGACGCGCTTTTTGATGAAGACGCAAAGCCCGCCGTCCACAGTGCCGCCGAGCCGGACGGCGACGCGGCCACGCCCACCGAGCCCCTGACCATTGAGGCCGCACAGGCGTATATCGGCATAATCTCGGACTATACCGGGCGCTTCGGCGTCTGCGTTTCGCCGGATACTGGCGCGGGGCTTGCCTACGCCGAGCTTATCGACTTCGACGGCGACGGGCGGCAGGAGCTGTATCTGTATTACATCGACAACGCGTTTTCTCCCGAAAACGAGAGCTATCGCCTCAACGCGGCGGGGGAGGAGCAGTGGTGCTTGCATGAGCAGCTTTGGAGCTTTGACGGCGCGCTCACGCTGCTTTACGAGCAGGAGCATTGCGGCCTTGCCCCGGTCGACAGCGCCGAGGGCGCGTCCCGCTGGCTCTGCCCCGGCGCGGACGGGCGCACCCGCTTCTTCGCGTGGTACACCCACACCGACGAAAACGGCTATATCAACCACAGCTCCACGGTCTATGAGCTGCGCGACGGCGCGCTGACCGCCGTGAAGGAGACTACCGGCATGTTCGTCGTCGCGAATGCCGCCAACCAGCGCCGCGACGGCTATCTCATCGAGGAGTATTACGGCACGGACAATGCGCATTTTGACGATATCGGCTACTTCGTCGAGGGCGCAATCACCACCGCCGACGGTCGCACCTCGTATAATTACGAGCAGTGCCAGGCCTTGCTCGACATCGGCACGGCGGACGTTGTCCCCATCAGCCCGGACAATTCCGGCACACCCATCGGCGAGCTTGCCGAGGCGTATGCCGCCCGCCAGCAGGGCACCCAGCTCATCGCCGCCGACGGCGCGACGCTCACCTGGGCAACAAACGACGTCAACGCCTTCCTCTCCACCCTCGCCGATATCTGCACGGGGAATTGAATACAGCAAAACACCGGCCTCGGTTCGCAATGACCGAGGCCGGTGTTTTTTCATCCCAATTCTATCACCCTCGTCCCCGACGGCAGCTCCACATTGTCGTGCGTGGCGAGGAGGACGATTTTGCCTGCACTCTCGCGCAGGATGCACGTGAGGGCGGCGGCGCGGTTGTCCATGTCCATGCCGGTGAACGGCTCGTCGAGGGCGAGCGCGTCACAGCGCGCGAGCAGCGCCCGCGCCAGCGCCAAGCGCCGCTTCATGCCGCCGGAATACTCGCGCACGGGCTTGTCACCCACGTCGCCCAGCCCCAGCTCGGCAAGCAGCTTTTGCGCCCTCTCGCCGTCATAATCCGCGCCGAGGGCGAAGCGGAGATTCCCCGCCGCGTCCAAGCCCTCCAGCAGGCGGTTTTCCTGAAAAACCGCCGCCCAACGAAGCCCGGACGAAATAATCTCGCCCCCGTCGGGCGCTTCAAGCCCCATGAGTATGCGCAAAAGCGTCGTCTTGCCGACGCCGGACGCGCCCGCAATGCGCGTCACGCCCGCGCCCGCCGAAAACGTCACGCCGCGCAAAACCGCCTTGCCGCCATATGCCTTGCAAAGCGAATTGACCTTGATTTCCGTCATGCGCCCACCCTTTCCGACAGCCTGTCAACTCCGAACAGAAACAGCTTTTCAAACACTGCCGACACCAGCACAATCACCGCCGTCCACGCGAAAAGCTCAGGCGTTTCAAAATAGATTTTCGCCGTATACAGCCGCTCGCCGATAGTCCCGGCGCTCAGCCCGATCACCTCGGCCGCCGTGCCCGCTTTCCAGCACAGCCCCAACGCGGTCGACGCCGCCGCGCGGAAATACGGCAGCACCTGCGGCAGATATATCCCGCGCACCACGCGCGAAAACGGCACGCGGAACACCCGCGCCATCTCCAACAGCGCCGCATCTGCGCGCCGTATGCCCTCCAGGGTGTTCAGATACACCGGCGGGAACACCATCAGCGCCGAGATGAACAGCGCGAGATGACGGCTGTCCAGCCACACCAGCGCGAGAATGATGAACGACGCCACCGGCACGGCCTTTATCGCCGCCACGAGCGGCGACAACAGCTCCTCCGCGCGCGGCT
The DNA here is from genome assembly GCA_964644305.1 of uncultured Oscillospiraceae bacterium. Taxonomy (GTDB): domain Bacteria; phylum Bacillota; class Clostridia; order Oscillospirales; family Oscillospiraceae; genus Limivicinus. The sequence goes on along the minus strand of CAZXVA010000012.1, from coordinate 26,505 downwards.
TTGCCGCCGCAAGCGCGGCCAACGCCACCGCCGCGACGCACGAGACGAGAAACCCGCCCAAAATGTGCGCGCATGAGCGCGCAACCGTGCTCCAAAACGCCGCCGTCACGCCCAAGCGGAAAAGGCACAGCAAGGCCGCGACAGGCGAGGGCAGCAGCAGCGCCCCGTGCGGATACGCCGCTTTCAGCGCCATGCTTCCCACCTGCCACACTATAAGCCAAAATACAATTGCCCACGCCTTCACGCGCCCCTTGCCCTTCGTCACGGCAGCATTCCTCGTTTCTCAAATTATCCGTTCCCACAATCAGCGGCTGAGCCGCCGATTGAGGGAATATTCGGCCTTACGCGCCGTAGTAAATGTCCTCGCCGGGCATGCTGCCGCCGACGGAGGCGGGGTTCGCGTCAAAGAGAACCTGCAAATACCCCTCCAGCGCCGACTTCATCTCCCCGCCGGTCAAACACACAATGTTGCAGTAGGGCAGCGCCTTTTCCGCAACTGCCGCGTCCACAATGCCGTATCCGCCGATGAGCGCGGCGGCCTCAGCCACATTCGAGCTTACATAATCCACGCTTGCGGCATATTCGGCGAGGAACGCGTCAACTGCGGCGGGGTTATTCTCAACCGCGTCGCGACGCGCCACGATCACGCCGGTGATGAGCATAGAGCCGTTTTCAAGCGCGTCCCATTCCTCGGTCAGGTCGAGCGCCATGCGCAGACCGTCGATTTTGCCCTGCGCCACGGTCACAAACGGCTGGGGCAGCAGCGCGACTGTGGCCTGTCCGCTTGCCAGCGCGGCCACGCACTCGCTGTGCTCGTTTTTCCAGTCGAGCGTCACGTCGGCGTCGGGGTCAAGGCCGTTTGCCGAGAGGATATAGCGCAGTGCGTACTCCGGCGTCGAGCCCTTGCCCGCCGCGACTATCGTCTGCCCCGCGAGGTCGGCCACGGACTGCACGCTCTCGCCGTTTTCCACGATGTACAGCACGCCCAGCGTGTTCACCGCGAGTATCTCCACCGCGCCTTCGGTCTTGCCGTACAGCACCGCGGCGAGGTTTGCCGGCACGCACGCCATGTCAAGCTCGCCCTTTATCAGCGCGGGCGTCACCTCGTCGGCAGACCCGGCGAGGCTGAAGGTGTAGTCATTTGCGGTCTCGCCGCCGTTTTCGCTCTCGTTCATGAGCTTGACAAGCCCCATTGCCGTCGGGCCTTTCAGCGCGGCGATGTTGAACGCCGCGCGCGTCTCGACGGGCGCTTCGGCCTCGGCGGCCTCAACGGGTGCGGCGGTGTCGGCGCTCTCGGCCTCGGCCGGGGCGCTTGCCTGCTGGGCGCATGCAGCCAGCGAGAAAACCAGCGCCAGCGCGAGGCACAGCGTCAAAATGCTTTTCATGATGTTTTTCATGTTCATTCTTTTTCGTCCTTTCTTATGCTTGCTTCGGGGGCGTACACGGTCTTGGCGGTGATGCCGTCCAGCCGCCCCAGCTTCCCGGACAGGGCGGATATCGTGTCCGCCGGTGCGTCCAGCGCGACGCTGATGATGTTTACCCCGCGTTTGCGATAGGGCACACCCATGCGCCCGATGATGAATTCGCCGTATTGGTGCAGCAGCTCGTTCAGCTCCTGCACGCGGCTTCCCTCGCTGACAATCACGGCCAGCACGGCCACTCTCGTTTCCGTAACTATCCCTCCTGAATAAAAAGATAAAGCCCTTCCGCCGTTTGAGGCGAAAGGGCGTGAATATGCACCGATTGCGCGGCAGGGCAAACCCCGCGCCGCAAGCGCACCCTCTCAACCTACGACTCGGAACGCATCCTCGCCGCCGGAACGGAAGATTCAACAAGTCACGCGTCAGCCCGGCTTCCACGCAACAAGGCAAGTATATCATTCTTTGATAATAACGTCAAGCGCTGAGAAAACAATGAACGCCCATATCATATTCAAAGTATGCGGCTCAAAATGTAAAAAAATGTTTTTCACAAAAAAGAGCATTGACGGAACGATGAATAACAAAAAGAATATGCCCTTGTCCGGCATAAAGGTGCTTGAACTTTCGACGGTTGTGGCCGCACCTACCACGGCTCGAATGCTGTGCGCTTACGGGGCGGAGGTAATTAAAATCGAGGCGGCGTTCGGAGATTCACAGCGTGAGGTCGGAACAGGCAAGCGCGTGCCCTGTGCGGATTACAAGAACCCGCTCTTTGACGTGCATAACAGCAACAAAACGCTCATTTCGGTGAACATCAAGTCGGAAAAGGGCAGGGAGATAATATTCAGGCTTCTTGAAAACGCCGATGTTTTTATAACCAATGTCCGCGTTGCCTCCCTTGCAAGAAGCGGGCTTGATTATGACTCGCTCAAAGAGCGCTTCCCCGAACTTGCTTACGCTCAGTTTTACGGCTTCGGCCCAATGGGCCCGGCGGCCGGAGACCCCGGCTATGACAGCACCGCCTTTTGGATGCGCTCCGGCCCGCCGTCGGACTGGACGGAGGACGGGAAGCCGTTTTATCCCACTTATGCGTTCGGAGATATGGCAACAAGCTCCGTGCTGCTGTCGGGGATATTGATGGCTCTCCTTTCCCGCCAAAGCACCGGAAAGGGAACCATGGTAAGCACCTCTCTTTATGCCAGCGGTATATGGTGCAACGCCACGGGTGTCGTGCAAACCCAGTTTGAGCTGCAAGACCTCAATCCGGATTATAATGACCCGGTAGGACCTTTTGATGCATTTCATCCTTGCGCCGACAACACATGGATAGCGATTTATACGACGAATTACAAAAAGAACTGCGAAGTTTTCGCGCGCGTATTTGAGCTTCCGGAAATCGTCGAGGATTCACGTTGGAGCTCATATACAGAGCTCAGGAAAAGCGGCTATATGCCTCAGGCGGTAAAAAAGGTGCAGGCCGCGTTGTCAAAAAAGACAGCGGGCGAGTGGCGCGAGATTCTTTCCGCAAACAATATTGCCTGTGAGGAAATGAAAAAGACGCGCGAGGTCAGCAAGGATGAGCAGGCTCTTGCAAACGGTTACGTTGAAGCGCTGACCTATGCCGACGGCACGGAAATCAAAATGCCCTCGCCTCCCATACACTTCAGCGATATGGACAGAAAACCTTATTCTGTCTGCGGCAGAATCGGCGAAAACACGTGCGAGGTTATGCGCGAGCTCGGATTCTCCGAAAATGCGATATCCGAAATGGCACAAAACGGAGATATAAGGATATAAACCATGCACGGGCATCAAGAAAAACAACAGCAAAATGGAGCGCGGCTCAGTCCGTGCTCCTTTTGCTTTTTTATGTATCGGCGATTATTATCTCTCACGCGCCGGTGTCCAACCGGTATATATGATAATAACAGTTGTCGCCGGGGGCGATGCTTGCCCAGGCGTAGCCGTGGTCTTCAAGTGCGCCGGTGGAGGCGGTGGCGTCGGAGATGACGACGAATTCGCAGTCGGCCTCGCGCGCCTTTTCGCCGGTCGTGTCGAGGTCGAGAATGCCGTCATCGTCATACATGAATTCGGTTTTGTGCTGGTATGGGGTGAGGATGAGCGCGTTATATTCCCGCGTCCAGAAGAAAAGATTTTTCGGCATGAGCACGCGTACCTCGCGCTCACCGGCGATGTCATAAATCCTGTCGCACACCTGCTTTGCGCCGGGGATGAGCTTCTCGGCGTTTTCCGCGCGCCGGAACGATATCCCCGCGACGTTGCCGTCGCTCATCAGTAAAAGCGTTGCGACCATGGCCGCGATGACCACGGCCTTTTTCCAACGCGCATTGAGCGCGCCCAGCGCGCGGATCACGCAGTAAACGAACACCCCGCCCATCGGCAGCGGCCAAAACACGCGCACCACGCGCTCCGGGTCGCCCATGATTTTTATCATATAATGAATGAACACGGGGTTGAAAATGAACAGGCACAGTATCAGCGAGGGATAGACCAAATACTGCCTCGCGCGGTCATCCTCGCGCGAAGGCGAGAGGAGAATATAGAGACAGCAGAGCGCAAACGGGATGAAAAGCCGCCCGTCGAGAGTGCCGAGGCGGTAAACGCTCATGGTTTCGTCGAGTATAACCTTCAAGCTTTCAAGCATCGTGCGCCCCTCCTCACATCATGAAATGCGCCGCCATCAGCGCGAGACTGGGCGTGACAGCCAGTGCCAAGCGCCATATCCGGCCGAGCGAGCGCGTGCGAATCACGTGCACAAGCCCCCAACAGCCCAAAAACATCAAGCACATTTCCGCGCTGCTGGACGCGACCATGCACCCGGCGACGTTGGCAAGGAACACGCCCAGCCACAAAAGCCGACGCCGCTTTGCGTCCTGCTCGTCCTCAATGAGCAGGAAAAAGTACAGTGCCACCGGGCATATTATGCTCGGCCCGAACGCCTTGCCCATCCACGGATAGCAGATAATCCACGTATAGCGCACATTCATCGCCACGCCGCAGATTTCAAAAAACACGCTCAGCAGCAAAAGCGCGAGAAGCGCCTTCTCCCGCTCGCCCTTGAAAAAGAACGCCGCAAGCCGGTAAACCACATAGTAAAACAGCACTATTATGAACCCCGGCAGCACCGTGCGCGCAAGCACCGGCGCCGTGAACGAAAACACCTTCGCCAGCGCCGCGAGAAACAGCGGCCACGGCGAGAACACGTAAGAGAGGTACGACCCCATCTCCTCGAAATAGTTCAGCGCGAAGCCCGTGGTGGGGTCTGTACGCATGACATCGTCGGTGTACATCGCGGTGTTCGCAATGCCGAGATACCACGCGTCGTCGATGTTCCACGTGCCGCCGCCGAGGGTGGTGCGCAGAATCTGCCACAGCACCACAAGCGCCGTCAGCGCGAGATAAAGCCACTCCCGCCGCGTCAGCGTCACCTTTTCGCGCACTGCGCCGGGGGTGTTGTATTGCAGCAGATATCCTATGAGCGCCAAGGCCGTCGACAGCGTGAAAAATACCACCGTCATCATGGAAAATGACCGGCCCATCACGAAAAACGGCAGATAAACCGCCTCAAACACCGCGAAAAATGCGCACAGGCCGAAAAGGTACACAAGCCCGCGGTCAAACCCGGCCTTGCGCAAGAAAATGTACCCGATGCCCAGCGGCAGCAGCACCAGCGCACACGCCAGCGCCGCCACGCGGATGATTATCCATATAATAAACGACATGAACTGTCCTCCGTGCTCGAATTTACAAGGGGAGTATACCATATAAACCACATCAAAATCAACACACTTGCAAAAATGCCGCGCCTGAGATATTATATCATACAGAATGGAAGTGAAAAATGTGGACAATGCGCAGGTTGTGCGCCTCGCCTCGGCGGGGGAAATGGACTTGATAAAAACCTTTGAATGCGGCCAGTGCTTTCGCTGGAATGCGGACGCCGACGGCGTTTATACCGGCGTGGCGTTCGGCCATGCGGCGCGCATCTGGCGCGAGGGCGACGGGCTGTATCTCACTTCCGACGCACCCGCCTCCCTCTGGCGCGATTATTTCGACCTTGAGCGGGATTACGGCGCGATCAGCCGCGCCTTTTCCGGCGGGGAATATCTCGACGCGTGTGTCGAGTACGGGCAGGGGATACGCATACTCCGCCAAGAGCCGTGGGAGGCGCTGTGCTCGTTCATCATCTCCCAGTGCAACAACATCAAGCGCATAAAGGGCATTGTCGAGCGCCTTTGCCGCGAGTACGGCGACGAGCTTTCCTTTGACGGCGAGCGGGTTTACGCTTTCCCCACCGCCGCGCGCCTTGCCGCGCTTGACGAGGCCGACCTCGCCCCGCTTCGCAGCGGGTATCGCGCCGCGTATATCATCGCGGCGGCGCGCGCCGTGGCCGAGGGCGCGCTTGACCTCGACGCGCTCATCGCGGCGGACTATGACGAGGCGAAGTCGAGCCTGCTCGCGCTCCCCGGTGTGGGTGAAAAGGTGGCCAATTGCGTGGTGCTGTTCGGTCTGCGCCACATGGAGGCCTTCCCGATTGACGTGTGGATTCGCCGCGCCCTGCGCGAGCATTTCCCGCGCGGCTTTGACCCCGCAAGCCTCGGCGAATACGCCGGACTTGCCCAGCAGTACATATTCTATTACGCCCGTGAGCACGGGAAACAGGAGGGGCAGACATGCAGATATTGAAGCGCATTTTCATCGGCATTCTTCTCGCCGCGCTCTTCGCGCTGGAGCTGTGGGCGCTGTCGTGGGTGGTGTGCATCCTCCTCGTCAAGTGGCCGAACGGCGGCGTGGTCTCGTGCATCACGGCGCTGGGCTTTCTTGCCATGCTTGTGCTCTATCCCGTCAAGCCGCGCCTCGGTAAGGCCGTCTGCTCCACTGCGGGCATCGCGGCGCTTGCGGGCGTGGTGCTTAACCTCGCCATCATTTTCATCTACCTGCCCCGGGCGGATTATCGCGAGGTGGATAACGGCAAGGCCGACGTCTTTGCCGACAGGCGCGTGATGATCGTCGTGCCGCATCAGGACGATGAGATAAACCTCGCCGGCGGCGTCATCGAGGAATACATCCGCTACGGCAGCGAGGTGTACGTCGTCTACGCCACGAATGGGGATTACGGCAATGCTGCGGATACCCGCCTGAATGAGGCCATAAATGCTCTTGATGTCCTCGGCGTGGATGAGGAGCATGTTATATTTCTCGGTTATCCCGATAACGCCACAACGCCGGATGGTTTGTCAATGTACAATACCGACGCCGTTGTCACGTCAAGAGCCGGGCATTCCGCAACTTATGCACTCGCCGACCACCCGCCATACCGCGAGGGCAGGGCGTATACCGCTCAAAACCTCTGCGAGGACATGCAGGCGGTTATCAGTGAATATAGACCCGACGTCTTATATGCCGTCGGCTGTGACAGGCACACCGATCACACCATGGTTGCCTTGCTTTTTGACCGCGCGATTGGTCAATTGCTGAAAACCGAGGATTATACCCCGACAATATATAAGGGCTATGCTTACAGCACCGCCTTTGATGCGCCGAAAGATGCGCATACGCTCAACATACGCAAAACAGAAAACCCCGGAGAGAAGCTGAATCTGCTTGCACCCGGAGTATTTGACTGGAACACGCGTATAAGAATGCCTGTGTCTCCCACATCGCTTTCGCGCATCAAAGAAAGCACTCCTTTGTACAAGTCGGCGCTGGAACACGAGTCGCAGAACATGTATCTCGTGATGGACGGAGTTGTGAACGGCGACAAGGTTTTTTGGCAGAGGGAGAGCACCTCACTCGGTTATATCGCCGACGTGACCACGTCCTCCGGCGACGTGGCGCTTTTGACGGACTTTGTCCTTGCCGACAGCGCGAACACGCGCGACCTGCCCGGCAGTGTCACCGGAGTGTGGCGCGCCGACAGTGCCGACGCCGAGCCGAGTATAACCTTTGCCTTTGATAAGCCACAGAATATCGCCCGCATAAAGCTCTATGATGACCCCGACCCGGACTCCAATATCCTCGCAGCACGGCTCACGCTCGATAACGGCGCGGAGTTCACCCTCGGCGCGCTTGCCCCCTTGGGCAGCGCGACGGAGTTTGCCGTGGGCGCGGAGAACGTCCGCTCGTTCACGCTTCGTATCACGGACTTCGAGGGCGCCGCGCCGGGGCTTACTGAGCTTGAGGCTTATGCCGAGCCTTACACGCCGGACGCAGACTTCATCAAGCTCATGAACGCCGACGGCGACTTTGTTTATGATTATTATCTCGACCCCTCCGGCGTTGAACGCTTCGGCATTTACAGCCACCCGCAGGCCGCCGATGGTGTGCAGTACAGCGTTGAATGCATCGGCGACAGGTGCAGCGCGGTGATGGACGGCGATGAGCTTGTCGTCACCTGCCCCGTCGGCAAAAGCTGCACCGTCACGGTCTCCGACGGTCGGCGCACCGACACCGCCTTTTTCCGCAACAGCGGCAGTAAAGAATTTCCGTATCCTGTTCGCATGTGCGACGTTGAACGCGAGCTGGTGGGAATCGTCAAATTGCTCTTTGAAAGCGAAGAAAATTTCGATATGTTCACAAGCCATTTCATCGAAGCCAGACAGTGGGAATTCAAGCAAATAGCCACCGCCGTCTTATGGCAAATTCATCAAATCAAAGACAGCTTGTTCCGATAAAACCAATCCAGCCGGGCACCCCGCCCGGCTGGATTGCTGTATGGCGATATGTTTTGCTTCACGGCAAGATGAAGCCGGAATAACTCCACTTTGTATAGACCCGTGCATGCGTTTTCACTTTTATGGTGAAGCACCATTTTGCGCGATGTGGAGAGGTGTTTCTTGACGGACGGAGAGTATCTTTGAAAGACTTATAGATCAGTTTCAAGCAGTCGAATTTCTTCGTCAATAATAGATTTGAGAGAACGAAGCTCTTCTTCGGTCAAGGTGATTCCTTTGCCCATCTTATCGTGATCGGGAGACCAATCACGAATATCATACTTGGGCTCTCCGCCGTTCCAACTAACTCGGTTGAGTTCTTTGTTCCAGCCGGTGCGCAGCTCAGAGATGACACCTACGTTGTTTATGATTTCATACTTCACTTCTTTTTGAAAAGCCATTGTTGTGCCTCCTATGTCATTATACGCCATGCGGGGCGGTTTCCCGTGGCGATTGCACCACGCCTTTCCAGTGTTGACTTAAAACTGTATTTGCTTATGGTGCTTTCAATTAAGTCTTTGTTTTCTTTGCTGTGGATGACCCATATAATATTGGATTGCTTGCGGTTATCGACAAACTCTATTTGGAGCGCTTCAAGCTCATCGATTAACTCATCTGCATGTGACCTCACTGTCGAGCGGCTCTTTGCAACAGATGTTCTGAATAAGCTTTTTTCGCCGGAATTTGTTTTGCTTTTTCTGCTTTCGGGGTTATTTGCGGGTGAAGATTGAGTGATAGTCTTGTCTGACCTATTTGGCATGATGACCTCTTCAATTGCAACCTGTCCTGAATTTGCAGATCCCGAAGAAGTGTTTGGACTCAACGGAACTTCGACAGCATTCGGCCGGAGTTTTTGCTTAACTCCTTTGCCGTCTCTTTTTCCGCTCAAAGGGACACTAGGCGGTTCAAACTCTTTAGCCGGTTTATCCTCCGACAAGAGAGATTTGGGGTCAAGAGCAGCGGCGATAGTTTCCCAATCATGCTTTGGCTGAAGCTCATCTCTGCATTCAAGTATCTCATACGCACGCGATTTTACTCGCTTGAGCAGCTCGGTTTCCGATTCAACGCATGAAGTTTCCGCGGAGTCTTCGGGGCTGATACCGTAATTCGTTAGCTCAGAGATAACCCTCTCAATTGTCTTTTCAGAGTCCTTATAGAATTCGCTTCCACGGATGCGGATAAACCTCCAGCCGAGACGTTCAAGGATGGTTTGCCGTTCCATGTCCTCACGAATCTTTTCTTCGCCACTATGCCACCGTTCGCCGTCGCATTCGATGGCGACTTTCTTTTTGCCGCATACAGCGACAATATCAAGCCGATAGCTGCCGACTTTCCACTGTTGGACAAGATGATATCCTCTGTCTGCAAGGGCGTTGGCAACGGACACCTCAAAAGGAGAATCAGCCATTTTTTCGATTTCGGCATGAGCTGCTTCCAACGATTTCGGATTTAACGAATAATCTATGAGCGTTTTTCTGATATCTCCGGGCTTCAGATCGCTTGTCGGATCGAGTGAATCCACGACCCACAGCTGGTCTCTTGCACGGCTGACAGCAACATTGTAACGCTTCCTGTAAGCGTCGCCCGGGCCGTAGTCCAGAAGACGAATTGGGCCGGTGTCTGTTCCGCTGTCCACCATACTGAGAAATATGACATCGCGCTCATCACCCTGGAAATTGGCGGAGTTCCCGCACAAAATGCGTCTCCCTATGATGTCATGAGAAGATAGATTGCGCTCTATTTCCTGCTGAATCAGTTTGACCTGTTCATCACCGAGCAATGAAATCACACCAAATGACTTTCCATCATATTCCGACTGCTCAAAACATGCTTGCATAAGCGCAACGATCGTTTTGGCTTCCTGCGGATTGGTTTTCCCATCTCGCTGACCATTGGAAACGCGGTAGTTTACAACAGGCGGAAGCAACACGCTGTTGCTGGCGTCGCGCAGAGGTTTGATCTTTCCATCATAAGAAAGCATGTTGCTGAACCCAATAATTTCAGGGACACAGCGGAAATGCTCTCGAAGCATCAGCGGCTGGAAAGTTGTCTTTGCAATATCATATATGGAGGTTTTTGCTGTGTACAGGTGAGCGTTTGGAATCTTATCCTTTATGTATTGCTCTTGGAGAGCAGATATCTTTTTGTCTTCAACACCGACTGCCATAGGGCTTACCTGACGGTCGTCACCAACGATGAGAAGTTTCTTGCCCATGTACAGAATGGCAAGCGAAGACACATCAGACTGGCTTGCTTCGTCGATGATGATAACATCAAATCTGTTGGCGCGGGGATCGAGACTCTCAAGTGCTTTGTTGATTGGCATAATCCAACATGGTACAGCCTTTTGACACTGAACCATCAACTCTCTTGCTTTTGCCTTTAGCATAGGTGCTCTTTTGCCGGTGCCTTTTCCTATGTTCTTTACGGTTAGTCTCCAACCCTCCAAAGCCTGTTTCATGCTGATATCGGCTTCAGTCCTTCGCAATAAATGATACCAGCCGCACATCTCGGCATAAAATGCGGTGATATCGCGATATTCGCGGCTCAGACGCAGGCTTTCTGACTGGAGTTCAGAAAAAGGCTTCTGAGTAATGTCTTCAATTATTCCGCTGAGTTGCTTCCATTTCCAAGCCTCATCAATATTGCCGGGGACAGTACAGGCGCCATGAATACCCCGGCGTTCGCGGATCGCGTCAGCCCATTGCGGGGCAATCGGCGTAAGGATTGTCAATGCCTCATTTCGGGTGCGTTGAAGCTCGTACTTTTCATACATTTTCTCCAGCGCTGTATACGCTTCCGCGTAAGCATGGGGATTTTCTTCATCTAAGGCGGAGACAAGTTTCTTGCAGAGAATGCTGCTGCCACGTTTTCCGGAGACAAGAGCAGCTCGCAACTCATTCAAAGCCGAGCGATATGTTTCGGCCTTGATAATTGCAACGCATGCATCACATATTTGCGGGATGACCTGTTCCAAGCATGTGAGAACCTTATCGGTGGCAATAAGCTCGGAATCGAGAATGTCCTTCTTGAAGAGTGTTTCAGCGGGAATTCCGAGTGCTGAGAGCTTGCTGATAAGCAACTCATAATCTGTGCTGTACCAATTGAGGTATTTTTCAATCGGAGCAATCCAGTTTGCCGCTATCCTTTCAGGCTCGTTTTTGTCAAGCTCACTAAATGTTACAACGTCGTTCGGAACAAGAAGCTCGTTCCAAATGGCGCCGCATCGTTTTCTCGCTTCTGCCAATTCGATATATTTAAGGACAAGTGCACAATCTTCTGCGGAGGCGGGAGAATTATCGTTGATGGTAACAGCGGCAAGAGCCTGCTCATACTCTTGGTGGAGTATAATTGCGAGCTTGCTGATCTTGCCTCTTTCAGAAAACACCAACTGCATACGTTGATACGCTGTTTTCAGCGTATCAAGGGAAATGCTCTCATCAACACACAATTGCTTCCCAAGGGACTGAGCCATATACTCATCGGCGCAATCGCAGACGGTTTGTATTTCTTTAATGAGTATTTGCCAGCGCTGACGATGACTTTTTTCGCTCTTTCCGTCAACGGCAACCGCCTTCATCCAACGGTTAATTTTTCCGAAGGAAGTGACATATTGTTTCAAATCCTCTATAGCACCCGGCGTAGGATGTGGTATGGAAAAATTTCCAAAGTCGCCGGAGAAAGAGATGACCTGTTCGGTAGAGTTGTTTTCAATACTCCATGACTTTTTGCTCGCTATGTCTTCAATTATGCCAAGAGTATGCTGAAGCTGCTTCCACGTGGTTGCATAATCGCTTGGAATCATTATGCTTGAAGGAGCGGGAAGACCGGTTTCAAGTTCCTTTTCATCTTCGACGGTAACGCCTTCGTTGCTGCGGTAGAGAGCGGAAAGCTGCTCAAAGCTTAGCGGCATCGGAGCTTTAAGCCGCACTTTTCCCGGAATATATGACAAATCGTCTGCGTTTTTCACAACGAATGCCGCTGCCTTGGATGGAGAGAAGGCCTCACCATTCAGTACTATGCTGTCGCACTCTTGACGGATAATAGCATACACCTTCTTGCGGGTGTCGGCAAGCTGGCGGATGACATCACGGCGCTCGGCGGAGAGACTATCCATATCACGCTTCACTTCAAAAGAAGTAGTCTTGGAGATATAGCTTGTGATACCGTCGACCGATCGCTCCATATCCACATTGGAATCATCCAACATGGACACGCAAAGATCCTGCAATCCGGGGGCGACTTTCTCTTTCAGAACACTCAGAGCCTTGTTGGTATAGCTTGTTACAAGCACACTTTTTCCCTGGGCGAGAAAATGACCCATGAGGTTTGCGATGGTGTGTGTTTTGCCGGTTCCCGGCGGTCCCTGCACCAAAACTGCGTTGTAATTTTCAATACGCTTGGCAATGTCTAACTGTTCTTTGTTTGCTTCTTTGGAAAGAAGAATATCGATGCTTTCTCCGCCAACCGCGGCGAGGCGCTCTTCAATGGGTTCTTCGCCGGTGTCCTCCGGAATGTCAATTGTGCCACCTGAGACGATGTCTCGGATGGGCTTCGGCACATCACCGGTTTCCCGAATGTCTTCAATGATGCGCTCTATAGCTTTTAAAGTGCCGTCAAGACGCTTTCTGACAATAAAGCAGGGATTGAGATACAGCAACACGCGTCCGTTGGTTTTCTCCCCATAAGGAATAGGCTTTTCGGAGAAAAGGCTGCTTGAGGAAAGCTGATGTACCAATATTTTCAGAAATGCTGGTGTATCATTTCGGTCGAGCGGGTGATAATCGTTGTTTTGCAGGTCTTCTGTCAGAGCATTTATGCCGCTGAGGTTGACGTCTTCCATCACCTGAAATACAACGGAGTATAATTCAGAGGGTGTGTCTGTGTCCACAATGCTGACGGTATTGCTGTCGGCATCATATTCCATCTTGACGCGGTGCGTCAGGACGGGGTGACGAATCTCAGGATTATTTGCATCGCATAGTATGCCGTTGGCGACAATGATCTCCTCTGTTTCCGATTCACGCTGAAGTTCAAAATAGAAACGATACAAATCGGCAAAAAGGTTTCTCGTCCGTTCGGTTATCTTCTGCTTGGCTGCCCAATCTGAACGAAGCGCAATCCATTTTTGATAGCTTTTGACGCGCTTGTCATCGTCTGTGAATAACTCGCGGCGAGGTTCTTCGGCGATTGCTTCAGCTTCATAATCAAACAGCGAACTCACCGGTTCTTTCGGCGGCAGCTCAATATATTCGTTCACCTCCGGCTCGTTGCGATAGCTGTCCCAACCGGGCAGAAGCCAGTCTTTCAAAATTGCATCCGGTTCCGGACATTTTTGAAACTCGGGCTTATGAACGGAGAGCAAGACATTCCCGTGGGTGCCGTCTTCGGCTGCACCTTCATCTTCAACACGGTCACGATAGAACACGCTGATGTTCTCCAAATCCTCCGGCAGAGAGGAGAGCGCAAAGAACCATGGGTAATCCTTTGTGTTTAGTATTGCCTTTTGCTTGAGCTTATTCAGCTCGCGGATAAACTGGAACAGAGATATGGTTTTACTCTGGTCGGAAAGCTCTGAAACTTGGGATTCTTTTTGTGATACATCAGGCATCGAAACACCTCGTTTTTCTTGTGATAATCACTCGTAACACTTTTTCGTATAGAATGGCATAAGTGCGCTCATAATAACAAAAAACAATATCTGATTTTGCTCTGCTGTTCCCATTTTACAACATATATAAAATAACCGCAAGAGGAATCGCATACTCGGTAGAATTCTTTTCCCCAAAAGAGTCGAGAGTGACCGGAAAATGTGAAACAGCCGCTGAAAACTCATTAGCGGCTGTTTTATGGGAGCTAAATGATGAAGTGGCTGGCGCAGACGAAATGAAACCCGTCCATCAACCGATGAAGTCGGATTTCACCCATCGAAGATGGATTTATCTTGTCAGCAATGGCACATTTCAATGAAAAAAGCACTTGCATAAGCAAGTGCTTTTTTTCTGGTGGACGATACAAGACTCGAACTTGTGACCTCCCGCACGTCAAGCGGATGCGCTACCAGCTGCGCCAATCGTCCGTGCTCTCTTCAAGCAAGTGGTATTCTACCCTATACGCGCCCAAATGTCAAGAGTTTTTTTCATAATCCGCCGCTTTTTTATTCCGGCGGCGGATTTGCGTTGATTTGCCGCGCTTTTGCGCGTCAAACAAATGAGCCTGCCTTGCGGCAGACTCATTTGTTTGAAAGTTAAATGTCGTTTTCCTTTGGGAAAATGGCCGCCGATTAGTTGACGCAGTACACCGTGACGGACTGCTCCACGCCGAACGCGGAAACCGTCACTCTCACGCCGCCGGCGATCGTGCCGATGATGGCAACGTCGCAGCTTTGCGTGTCCTCGCTGGGAGTGAGCGTGACTATCGTGTCGTCGCTGACAGTCCAAGTGAACTTGACGCCCTCCACGGTCATCGGGTACGGCGTGGCGGTCAGCTTGACGACCTCGTTGTTGCTCAGGTGCATGGTGAAGTTGTCAATCGTGTTTTCGTAATTCTTGATTTCAATCTTCTCAAGCGTCGGGGTCGGAGTCGGCGCGGCGGTGGGTGCGGCCTCGATTTGAGGCAAGTCGTTTGTCACGGCTATCGGTGCGGTGACACTGGAGACGACCTTGTCCGCGCTGTCAAGGCTGGTCGACACCATCACGATGACGGCAAGGATGACTGCGACTACCAATATCAAACCGAAAATCATTTGCCATTTAGTGTTTGTTTCCGCCCGCTCATAGGAGGCAGTGCCCTTGACTGTCCCCGGAGTGGTACCGGGTGCGCGCGTGCTTTGCGTAACTCTGCGCGTGCCGCAGTTGGGGCAGCGGCTGCGCATTGAGGAAAAAGTTTCCCCGCAGCGACGGCATTTAACTTCAGGAATCATGCTCATTTACAAGTTCCTCCTCGTTCTATGTAGATAGTATCGGGGCAAGCGCTCGCATGTCGCTTTGCCGACCGTCTCAATAGAATCTTATAAATAATACATCTTATTGGGCTTTTAGTCAAGTCTTGAGGTGCACTTTTGCTGATTTTGAGCGTATTTTTCGGCCGATTTTCCCCACTCAGCCCCCAATTTCGCCTCGTTTTTCTGTTAAATGGCAAATAACAGCGCTTTTTTTGATGTCCCGCCGCCACATTGCATTGATTATAGTTTTTTCTTTCCCACCGCGCGCAGATATTGAAAAATGCGCCCGGCAATGATAGAATAAACTATAAGTGTGAAATAAGGAGCAGGTATTATGGCCAAAAACATAACCCGCATAGTGCTCACGGGCGGCCCCGCCGCGGGGAAAACCACCCTCATAAGCCGCATACTCAAGGAGTTCAAAACCGAGGACGGTTGGCGCGTCATCATCATTCCCGAAACCGCCACCGAGCTCATCTCCGGCTTTGGGATAAAGCCGTTCGGCGAGTGCGTGACGATGGAGGAGTTCCAGTACTTCGTCATCTCCGACCAGCTGCACAAGGAGAAGCTCGCCCTCGGCGCGGCGGAGCTTGTGCCGGAGGATAATGTACTTATTATATATGACCGTGCCGTGCTTGACGACAAGGCGTACATCACCGATGAACAGTTCCGCCAGACGCTTGCCCACTTCGGGCGCACGGAGGATGACGTCCTGCGCGGCTATGACGCCGTGCTGCACCTCGTCAGCTGTGCCAAGGGCGCGGAGTTTGCGTATAACTTCGGCAATGCCGCGCGCTATGAAAGCGTCGAGGTTGCCCGCGAAAAGGACGAGCTGACCCTGCGCGCGTGGAGTCGTCACCCGAATCTCAAGATAATCGACAATTCCGTGGATTTTGATGACAAGATTAACCGCGCCATGGCCGCCGTGTTCGCGCTCGTCGGCCAGCCCGCGCCGCAGGCGGCCAAACACAAGTATCTCATCGCCATGCCCGACACCGCCGCCTTAACCGCGACTCTGGGCGCGGCCGCGATGGACATGATGCAGACCTATCTTGCGCCCACGAAGCCGAATGTCGAGCGTCGCGTCCGCCAGCAGAAAAACGGCGGAGAGTATCTGTATTTTTACACCGAGAAGCGCCTCGGTGAGGATGGCCAACGCTGGGTGACTGAGCGCCCGATTTCCGAGAAGGAGTACGTGTCCTATCTCATGGAGGGCGATGTGACCCTGCACAGCGTCCGCAAGACGAAGTATCGCTTCACCTATTCAGACCGTCGCATGGAGGTCGATGTGTATCCCTTCTCGGCGGACAAGGCGATTTTGTTCGTCTACGACCCCGCGCCCGACGGCGCCCAACTCCCGCCGCAAATCCAAATCCTCCGCGACGTAACCGGCGACCCCACCTACAAAAACCGCCACCTCGCCGGAACGCAAACCCTGTGACGAGCAATGAGCGGGAAGCCAAAACTCTGAAAATCATAATACACAGCGGCAGAAACCACGAAACCACGTGATTTCCGCCGCTGTTTTATTATCCGGATTATACTGTTCTCAGTGGAGCTTTCCACGTCCCCCTCAAAGGGGCTGCTTTTTTATCTGCGACCAGCGGCGGGGGTATTTTTGGGGCGTGGGGCGCTCTTTTTTTATTATGATTAGGCTGTGGGTTATGTCCGTGCCGGGAACGGTGTAGAGTATCGGCTTTGCCGCGCGCCCGCCGAGCACGGCGATGGCGCGCCCGGCCTCGGCAAGCTCTTCGCCGACGTCCGGCCCTTTCATCGCCACAAACGCCCCGCCGACCTTCACAAACGGCAGGCACAGCTCGCACAGCAGCCCCAACCGCGCCACGGCGCGCGCCGTGGCGAAGTCAAAGCCCTCGCGCAGTGCAGCGTCGGCCTCCTCGGCGCGCGCGTGAATGCATTGAACGCTTTCAAGCTCCAACGCCGCGCAGGTGTCGCGCAGAAAGCCGATGCGCTTGTCCAGACTGTCCAAAAGCGTCAGGTCGATATCCGGCTGCACCGCCTTGAGCACGAGGCCGGGGAAGCCCGCGCCCGTGCCCACGTCGATGACGCGAGCCGCGCCCATATCCACGTGCGCAAGCATCGCCGCGCAGTCGAGAAAATGCAGCCGCGCGCTGTCCTCCTCACCGGAGATGGCCGTGAGATTCATCACGCGGTTTGCCTCCGTCAGGCGTTCATAGTATGTTCTCAGGCGCGCCACGGCGCGCTCATCCGGCGTTATGCCCAGCTCGGCAAAGCCGTCAATGAGTATGTTTTCCAGCATGTTGCATGACCCTATCTGTAAAATTCATGGTCGCCAATCGACACGACGAGGGTGAGATTCTCTCTGAACCAATAATTGCCGTTGTTCGCGGGATTGACGAAATAAAGGCTGTCGCCGACGGTGTTGTACCCCTCCAGCACGAGGTAGGCCGCGATGTAATAAAGCTCGGTGGGCTTGCCGTGCATCGAGCCGGTTGCGGCGGGCGTGAACTGCACGGTGTGCTTGCTGTCGTACAGCACCTCGAAAATCGTGTCGGGGAAGTCCTCGCTCTCCACGCGGTTGAGAACCACCGTCACCACGCCCATTATCCCCGCCAAGGGCTGATCCAGCGCCTCGACATACGCGATGTGCGGCAGCCAGTAAAGCTCATCGGCGGAAAAATGCGTCTCGTAATAATCCTCGCTCCCGCGTATCATGCGCGCCTCGGCGGTGGAAAACTCCAGCCGCCCGTTTCTGACCTCGCCCGTCAGCGTGAAAATACGCGACACGGCGTCGAGCGGGAGATAAATGTCCCCGCCGCACTCGACATAGCCGCGTGGTAGATAGATATAGCGGTAGTTCGCCCGGACATACCCGCTCCCGGCCTCGCCGACAAGCTCCAGCCCCGGCGCACTCGCGGCAAAGCCCGCGTCGTCGGCCTCGACGGTGATGTCAATGCCGTAAATCTCGCCGATATCGGCGAGGGCGATGTACGGCGTGTCCCACTTCATGTACGCCCGCCCGCGCAGAAGCCCGCACACGTACATGCGAATCTCCTCCAGCTCCGGGCGCTCGCGCGCAGGGGTCACATCGGCGGCGAAGGCCGCCGCGCCTCCGCACGCGGCGAACAGCACTGCGCACAAAACCGCGCACAGCGCGCGCCTAAACGCCCTTGTCACTGCTCTGCCTTGTACTGGCGCAGCGCCTGAGCGAGCTGGTCGGGGCAAGAAGTTTTCTTGAACCCGCAGTGAATCCCGTCGAGGCGCGAGATGACCTCATCAATCTCCATGCCCTCGACAAGCTTTGAAATGCCCTGCAAATTGCCGCTGCACCCGCCCAAAACCTTCAGCGAGACGAGCTTGCCGTCCTCAACGTCAATGTCCATCTGCTGAGAGCAGACGCCCTTGGGTCTGTATGTAAACTTCATGTCTTTCTCCTTATTATATATATTGTGTCTCGCGGTCTAATCCGCCGCTTACAGTCTAACACGTGCGCGCCTCTTTTTCAAGTGCGGCATATAAGCGCCGAGCGCGGCATAGGTTTAACTACCGTCAGCTTTGGGAGAGAGGGTGGTGAAGCGCGTGCGCAAGCTCAAAAGCATATCCGAAAGCGCGGCGACGGTGTTGGTGCTGGCCATGACGATGTATGTTTTCTCCGCGTCGCCTCTGTGTGCCTATATGGAGCGCGCCGCGCGCGAGCGCTTGGACGCCGGGCGTATGAAAAACGTCACCGTCATTGCGCCGGGGGATGATAGCCCCGCCGCGACAGAGGCCGCGCCCGTCACGCTCGCCGCCGCGCCCGAAGCGAGCGCCGCCCCGGCGGCTTACGCCGCCGACGTCACTGCCGACATCACCATCACCGCGCCCACCCCGACGCCTATATCCGCGCCCGAACTCGACGCGGCAGGGGAGGGGGACACCGTCATATTGGAGACCACCATTGAGGGCGGCCTCACAATTAAGAACCAGACGGGCTATAAGGCGGACATCGGCAGTCTTCTTGTCGGCGGGCCGGGGCTGACCCTCGCCGCCGAAGGGCCGCAGGTGCTCATCATTCACACGCATTCCAGCGAGGCCTACACCCAGTCCGGCCTCGATAAATACGAGGAGAGCGACGCCGGGCGCACGGAGGACACGCGTTATAACATCGTCCGCGTCGGCGACGAGCTGGCCGCGGTTTTCGAGCAGGCGGGGCTTCGCGTCATTCACGACCGCGGGATTTATGATTATCCGAGCTACACCGGCTCATACACCCGCTCCGGTCAGGCCGTGGCCGATTGGCTGCGCGATTACCCAAGCATCGGCATCGTCATCGACGTCCATCGCGACGCTCTCGGCTCAAACGGCACGGTGTATAAAACCATGGCCGAGGAGGAGGGCGTGTGCGCCAGTCAGGCCATGCTGCTCATCGGCACGGACGAAAGCGGCCTTGCCCACGGCGCGTGGCGCGAAAACCTCGCCCTCGCCGTGTATCTCCAGCAGGCCGTCTCCGCCGCACACCCGACGCTCATGCGCCCCGTGCAGCTCGTGCCGCAAAGATACAACCAGCATTTGAGCACGGGGTCGATGATTTTGGAGGTTGGCAGCAGCGGCAACACGCTTCAGGAGGCGCTGGCCGCCGTGCGGCTGTTCGGCGTGTCCGCCGGTGCGGCGCTCGCCGCCCTCGCGCAAAGCCCGGAAACCCTCGCCGCGCAGCAATAATTCTCCTCGCCTCGCTTTTCACCGTATGTATGTACATAAAAAGACCGCCGACTTTTCGCACATTGCGACAGTCGGCGGTCAGATTTTCGGTGTTCGGTTAGAGACATTCGGACTTGCTGTCAGCGACCGGTTTGCCAAAACAGTATTTCACGCTTGCGCTTTCCGGAAAAACAGCCCTTCGGATTGCGCTAATTGCTCCGCAAGCTCAGTCAGCTCTGCATCCGGGTTGTAAAGCGTAAGATTAAGACAATCCCATTCAATTACAAGCAGGGCGTTTTTATCGGGTAGCAGCATGTTTATATATCCCGAATGGTTTTCCATGATAGTATCAACTATTTCCGCAATCAGTTCCGGAGCCGGTTGTTCAATCCACTCGCCCCAATGAACAATCACGCGATAATAACACATCAGTTTCAATATGATGCGGATAAATCGGTCTTTCAAGCCGTAACGCTCATAATTGTTGAGCAGATAGTTTTCTATTTTGAAAAACTGTCCATCCGCGCCTTTGGGTACTTGCATGGGCAGAAAGTCAATCACATAGCAGGGCTTTTCTAAAAGGTCACTTATTATACCGGCCTTGTCGCTCATTTTAGCTCCTTTCACCGTGCTTTGCTCTTTTATACTTGTGGACGGCAAGCCCGCATTTGTATTTCATGTTCTCCTCTCGAAAGTCCCGATTTATCAAACCGGCAAATGAGACTTGTTATTTCTTTTCCTTGTCGTATGCCTGCTCTAACGTGCCATTTTCATCTAAATAGACCACATCTTCATTAGAAAAGCTTTCTTCCTTCATCTGTCCTTCGGGAACAATAACCACACTTTCTTCGCCTGAGCTATTCATAATAGTGATTATGTATTCTCTCTTCTGTTCATTCTTTTTATGGCTTTGATGGTATAGCCTTTTTCTTCAATTTGATTATTTATCGCCTTATCCTTCGCCGCGCCGATAAGAAGTCCTATTGCCATACCCAATAACATTCCCATTGAGCTGCCCAGTGCCGCATTACCAAGCGATGAACCTATGGAAGTTCCGATAGAAACACCAAAACACATTCCAAGTGCCATTCCCATGCTTGTATTCTTGTTTGTCTTTTTCATTTTAATTGCCTCGTCAAATTCTTGTTTGTCTCACACTTTTTACGAATTGATTATATCAAAATAGTGTGAAGAAATCCACTGTCTGCATAATACTCGCCCGAAAAAAATCGGCCTCGCGCTCTCGCCGAAAAATTTTTTCGGAAAAATTCAAAAAAACTCTTTACAAATGCGAAAGAGTATGCTATATTAAATTCAGTAATAAGAATCATTATTGATTTTGAGAAAACAAGGAGGTGGCCGCATGGAAGCCAAGCGCAACAACAGCAAGAAACGCCAAGCCGTGTATGATTATCTCCATTCGGTCACGAGCCACCCCACGGCGGAGATGATTTACGCCGCCCTCAAGCCCGACATTCCGCAGTTGAGCCTCGGCACGGTTTACCGCAATCTCGCGGTTTTGCTGGAGGAAGGGCAGATAATCACGGTCGGCAAGGTCGACGGGCAAGAACGGTACGACGCGCGTACCGCGCCCCACGCGCACTTTGTCTGCCGCGGCTGCCGGAGCGTTCTGGACGTTTTTCTCCCCGACACGGTGAGCGGGCTTTACGGCGAGATGGACGAGCACTTCGGTCTTCTCGCCGAGGGATATACCCTCACCCTGCACGGCCTGTGCGCCGAGTGCCGCGCCTCGGTGTCGGCATAATACTTGGTTTATTGCGCTCGCGCGATAAAGATATATGGAAACGAAAAATATAAAAACAATCACTTTAAGGAGGAAATTTATTATGAAGAAATGGGTTTGCCCGGTTTGCGGTTATGTTCACGAGGGTGACACTGCCCCCGAATTCTGCCCCCAGTGCAAGGTTCCCGGCTCGAAGTTCACCGAGCAGAAGGGCGAGATGAGTTGGGCGGCCGAGCACGTTGTCGGCGTCGGCAAGCAGTTCGGCGCGGATGTTCCCGCCGAGGTTCAGAATGAGATCATCGAGGGTCTGCGCGCCAACTTCATGGGCGAGTGCACCGAGGTCGGCATGTATCTTGCCATGGCTCGCGTCGCTCACCGCGAGGGTTATCCCGAAATCGGCATGTACTGGGAGAAGGCCGGCCTTGAAGAGGCCGAGCACGCCGCCAAGTTCGCCGAGCTTCTCGGCGAGGTCGTCACCGACAGCACCAAGACCAACCTCGAAATGCGCGTTGAGGCCGAAAACGGCGCAACTCTCGGCAAGACCGACCTTGCCAAGCTCTGCAAGAAGTATAATCTCGACGCTCTGCACGATACTATTCATGAGATGGCTCGCGACGAGGCTCGCCACGGCAAGGCCTTCGCCGGTCTTCTCAAGCGCTATTTCTGATTCTTGAAATAAGGAGAACATTGAAATGAAGTATGTCTGCAACGTTTGCGGCTGGGTTTACGACGAGGAAGAAGCCGGCGTCAAGTGGGAAGACCTCCCCGCCGACTTCACCTGCGAACTCTGCGGCGTCGGCAAAGAAGATTTCTCCGCCGAGTAAAAAGACAAATATGCAAAAAGAGATGCGGCAAGCTGCGCCGCATCTCTTTTTTGGTTCTTCGCGTCAATTAAGGGTGGGAGTATAAACCTGTCCATAACCGCATAGACTATCACGGGTGATGAAGCTATGGTTAAAAAACGCAAGGGGATATGGCCGCTTATTATTTCGATTGTTATTCCGCTGGCGGTCGGCGGGGTGTCGGCTGTGCTGACGCGCGACGGCATGAAGCTATTCAAGCTCATGAATAAGCCCCCGCTCACGCCGCCGGACTGGGTATTCCCCGTGGTGTGGTCGGCGCTGTACGTGCTGATGGGGCTGGCGGCATATTGGGTGCATTCCTCCGGCGCGTCCGAGGTGCGGCGCGTGCGCGCGCTGACGGTGTACGCCGTGCAGCTGGGCATGAACTTCTTTTGGTCAATCATCTTCTTCGCGCTTGAAATGTACCTGACGGCGTTTGTGTGGCTTGCGGGCATGTGGGTGCTCATCGCGGTGTGCATGGTGCTGTTTTACCACATCGACAACCGAGCTGGCCTTGCCCTCGCACCGTATCTTGTCTGGACGACCCTCGCCGGATACCTCAACATGGGCGTGTTTTTGCTCAATTGAATGCGACACGTAAAGCCAAAAGTTGACTTCTCCTACTGCACGGGGTATAATACCTGCGGTTATTCTGTGCGGAAGGTTGTGAAACACTTTGCAAGGCAAGAACACGCTGACAAACGAAAAGCATTACGCCCTCGCCTTATTATTGGTGATGAACGCCGCCGTGTTTGCACTGATGCTCGTGTGCAATTTCCACACGGGGCTCATAGCCGATGATTTTTCCTATCTTTTCAACTTCGGTGACGACTGGTACTGGTATGACCCGCCCTATCCCGCGCCGACAGCGAGCCGGATTACGCGCGTGGGTCAGATTCTCTGGTCGATGGAATGCCATCGCTCATGCATGAACGGGCGCGTCATCGCGCACTTCTTTGTTCAGCTCTTTCTTCTGCTGCCGAAATGGATATTCAATATTCTCAACTCCTTTGCGTTCGTGCTTGAGCTTTTAATGCTGTGCAAGTGTGCACTGATTGATGCCAAGAGAGAGAAAGGGAGAAATCCGTGGATTTTACCGCTTTTGTTTGCCTTTTCATTCGCATCGATCTGGCTTTTTCAGCTTCACTTCGGGCAGGTAAATCTGTGGCTTGACGGTGCGATCAACTACCTTTGGTCGGCTGTCATTGCGCTTTTTTACATCTACGGCTACATTAATCTTGTCCTGAAAGGGCATTTCTCCCGCTCGGTTATCATTAATCTCGCCTTTATCACGTTGAGCTTTGTGACGGGAGCGTACGGCGAAAACTCCGCAGGTGCGATGCTCGTGTTTGCCTTTTGCATGATAGGCTATAAGCTTATTACCGAGCGGAAAGTGAACCGGCACACCGTGTTGGCAATCGTCTCATTTGCGGCAACGGCCGCGGGGTTCATATATCTGCTGACGGCACCGATAGAGCTGATGGGCAAAATGTCGGACAAGCCTTTGCTTGAGCAAATCGTTTTTGGAAGTTGGCTTCTTTGGCAAAAGGCTCTGCCGCTTATCCCCTATCTCTGCGGAACTCTGCTTCTCTATGTGTTGGCAATTATGTTACGGGCGGATAAAAAGCGGCTTATTATCGTCGGATTCCTGATCTTCTCCGCTCTTGCCTCGGCTTTGTGCCTTGTCTTGGCCACATATATTGCGTTGAGAAGCCTTTACATCACGCTCACGCTGCTCACAGTCTCCAACACGATTGTCATAGCCGAGCTTATTAAATGCAAAAAGCCAACGGCGATTTTGTGCACGGTGCTCACGCTTGCGCTTATAGCAGCCTTGCCGAAATACCTTGTAACCGGAGTGCGCGATATATTCAAAACCTATGAAATTACCACGGCCACGGAGGAATATATTATCTCCTGCGCCGAGAATGGAATTGAGAACGTGTACATAGAAAGCCCGCCGGGGCTTGCGGAAACAAAATACAGTCCCTTGAACGGTCTTGTTTTTCTAGACAAGGATAACGATACGTTCCCGAACCGCTACATGGCAAAATACTACGGCGTAAAAACCGTCAACCTTATCTCCTAATCTAAACCGTCATCCCCGCTCGTCTACGTAAAACGGGCGGGGATTTTTTGTCGATTCAGGCGTTGATTATACGCTTGACACGCTTTTGTCTAAACACAAAAATGACGCAGGTTGGGCAAAATCAATAAAATTACCTAAAAAATCGAGCGGCAAACATTTTTTTGCCGTTTAACTTGCATATTTTTTTGCAGTGTGATAAAATATCGACGAATGTACTATGGCACTGTCTATACCAACACAAGGGGGGACGCAAATGGAAAATAAGGCCAAGATTATCACGGTCGCCGGCAAGGGCGGCGTCGGAAAGACGTCCATTTCCGCATCTATTGTCAGATTGCTCGTCGAGAAATATCCCGACAAGCGCATTCTCGCGATAGATGCCGATCCCGCTGTCGGACTGTCCGTTGCTCTTGGCGTGGACGTTAAGCTGACGCTGGACGATATCAGAATGAGCATCGTCGACAGCGTTGAAAACGGAGACACCAAGGAAGCGCTTGAGCTCCTTTCGGAGGCGCGCTTCAGGATCTTTGACGCGCTCATTGAGATGCCGGGCTTTGCATTTCTCGCCATCGGCCGCCCGGAAAGCTCCGGGTGCTACTGCAAGGTCAATTCCTATCTCAAAGAGGTCATCGGCATTCTTGCCAACAGCTTTGATTACGTCGTCATCGACGGCGAGGCCGGAATTGAACAGATTCAGCGGCGCGTCATGGAAAAAGTGACCCATCTGCTTTTGATCACCGATCAAAGCAAGAAGGGCGAGCAGGTTTTGGAAACCATCAAAGGCGTGGCGGACGAGCTTATCAGCTATGATAAAATCGGCGTCATCGTCAACCGTATGACCAATCCCGAGCTGAAGGATCTTGTGAATGTTCCCGGGGCAGAGGTTTTGGCGTACATTCCCGCGGACAGCGGCTTCGCCGCAAACGACATCAAGGGCAAGAGTGTCCTTGAGCTCCCCGCGGATTCCGTTATGCTCAACGGAGTGAAGGAAGCACTCCACAAAATAGAAATTCTTTAAAGAAGAGGTGTAACATTTGAAAGATCTTAAGCATCTGATCTACTTTGAAAGCCTGCTTGAGAATGCCGACAATGAGCTGGTGAAACAGGCTCAGGCCGATGGCAACATTGCCCTCGGCTATACCTGCTTCCACATTCCCGAAGTTCTGCTCAACTGCGGCAACTGCTTCTCCGTGCGTCTGCGCGCCCCCAACACGGGTTCTATCGACATCGCAACCTACTACATGTCGAACTACACCTGTGAGTTCTCCAGAGCACTGGTCGAGCGCGGCATTGAAGGCGGCTATCAGTTCCTCGACGCCATGATCGGCGTTGACGCGTGCTCGATGATGAACCGCGCAATGGAGCATTTCGAGATCCTCAAGATCAACGAAAAGCCCAATTTCTTCGTCACCCACTGCGACATGCCCTTCAAAATCACCGACTACACTCTCGACTCCTATGTCAAGCAGATGCGTCTGCGCGTGCTCGACAGAATCACCGAGACCTTCGGCGTTGACACCTCCGACGCGGCCATCCGCAAGGCCGTTGAAGAGCACAATGAGGTCTGCGCCATCATCTCCGAAATCAGC
The DNA here is from genome assembly GCA_964644305.1 of uncultured Oscillospiraceae bacterium. GTDB lineage: Bacteria > Bacillota > Clostridia > Oscillospirales > Oscillospiraceae > Limivicinus. Next base: position 487 of record CAZXVA010000012.1, on the reverse strand, counting down.
GAGATGCGCAAGGCCGAAAACCCCGTCATCACCGGTTACGAGTTCCACATCCTCAACCTCGTCACCTACACTTGCCCCAAGGCGCTCATTCTCCCGAAGCTGCGCGACACTCTCAAAGAGCTGAAAAAGCGCAAGCCCGACGAGAAGCCCGCTTTCCGCGCGCGTGTTGCCATCGTCGGCTCTGAAATCGACGATCCTCAGCTGACCAAGCTCATCGAGGGCTGCGGCGCACTGGTCGTTTCCGACCGTTACTGCTTCGGCTCCACTCCCGGCCGTGAGGTCATCGAGCTTAACGACGACGAAGACGCCCTCACTCAGATCTGCCGCCACTACATGGAGGTTTCCGAGTGCGCCCGTTACATATCCGACGAAAAGGTTCTCCAGCGCCGCGAAACCAGCGACCGCCTTGCCAAGGAGTTCAATGCCGAGGGCATCATCTACGAGCAGATGAAGTACTGCGACTACTGGGGCTTCGAGCGCGCGCTCG
>CAZXVA010000011.1:0-35225 GCA_964644305.1 uncultured Oscillospiraceae bacterium | reverse complement strand
GCTGGCGCTGCAAGAGCCCGATTATCTTCCGCGCCACGCCGCAGTGGTTCTGCTCGGTCGATTCGTTCAAGGACGAGGCCATCAAGGCCTGCGAAAACGTCAAGTGGCTGCCCGCGTGGGGCAAAGAGCGCATGGGCGCGATGATTCGCGAGCGCGCCGACTGGTGCATCTCCCGTCAGCGCCGCTGGGGTCTGCCCATCCCGGTGTTCTACTGCGAGGAGTGCCACAAGCCCGTGTGCACCGAGGACTCCATTGAGTCCGTCGCCGCCATCTTTGAAAAGAGCGGGTCGAACGCGTGGTTCGAGCTGGACGCGGCGGAGCTTCTGCCCGAGGGCTTCACCTGCCCGCACTGCGGCGGCAAGCACTTCACCAAGGAAACCGACACCCTCGACGGCTGGTTTGACTCCGGCTCCACTCATTACGCCGCCATGCAGCGCGACCAGGGCTTCTGGCCGAGCGACATGTACATGGAGGGCGGCGACCAGTACCGCGGCTGGTTCCAGTCGTCTCTGCTCGTGGCCGTGGGCGCGATGGGCAAGGGCGCGCCGTATAAAGAATGCCTGACCCACGGCTGGACGGTCGACGGCGAAGGCAAGGCAATGCACAAGTCCCTCGGCAACGGCGTTGACCCCGCCGAGCTCATCAAGGAATTCGGCGCGGACATGGTTCGCCTGTGGGCGGGCTCTGCCGACTATCATGTCGACGTGCGCTGCTCGAAGGATATTTTCAAGCACCTCAGCCAAAACTATCTCAAATTCCGCAACACCGCGCGTTACTGCCTCGGTAACCTCGCGGGCTTTGACCCCAACCACCTCGTCGCGCCGGAGGACATGCTTGAGCTTGACCGCTGGGCGGTCACCAAGCTCAACGCCCTCATCGCCAAGGTGGAGGATGCTTATAATAACTATGAGTTCCACATCGTCTCCCACGCGATTAACGACTTCTGCGTGGTTGAGCTTTCCAGCTTCTATCTTGACATCATCAAGGACAGACTCTACTGCGAAGCGCCCGACTCGCTTGAGCGCCGCTCCGCGCAGACCGCGCTTTGGCTCATACTCGACAGCATGACCAAGATGTTCGCCCCCATTCTCGCCTTCACCTGCGATGAGGTCTGGCTCGCCATGCCCCACCGCGACAGCGATGATGCGCGCAACGTCGTGCTCAACTGCATGAACAAGCAGTTCGTCGAATACTCTCTCACCGAGGCCGAGCTTGCCAAGTGGGACGCGCTCATCTCCCTGCGCTCCGATGTCAACGGCGTTTTGGAAACTGCCCGCGCCGACAAGCGCATCGGCAAGCCGCTTGAAGCCGCCGTCACTCTGCACGCGGTGGACGACGCCTCCCGCGAGGCGGTCAAAGCCGTGGAGAGCATGGACTTGGCGCAGCTGTTCATCGTGTCCAAGTGCCTCATCTCCGACGATGACGCCGAGGGCGACGCCGTCGTGGGCGAGGGCGTGAACAACCCGGGGCTGAAAATCTCCGTCACCGAGGCGCCGGGCGTCAAGTGCCCGCGCTGCTGGATGCACTCCGAGCAGGCCGACGCCGAAACCGGCCTCTGCCCCCGCTGCGCCGCCGTTGTGGCAAAGCTTTGATAATAAGTCGGGGCGCGCAAGCGCGCCCCGGTTTATGCCGTTCTTGATAATATAGATAAAGAACGTATACTATTTTTCGCGCGCCATCACCGCGTGATGGCAGATAGGAGAAAGATATGCTTTATGCAATAGTCGGTATTCTGGTCATCATCCTTGACCAGGGCGTGAAATACTGGGTGACGTCCAACCTGCTCGTCGGCTCGGTCACTCAGCCCTTGATACCCGGAATCATCAGTCTTATCCGACTGCACAATGACGGCGCCGCATTCAGCTTTTTGGCCGGTGGCGGGGCACGCATTTACTTCATTATTCTCACCGTCGTGTTCACTGTCGCCGTCATCATCGCCCTTGCCACCAACTTCATCAACGGCAGCTTCGGGCGCTGGTGCCTCGTGCTGGTCACGGCGGGCGGGCTTTCCAACTGCCTCGACCGCGTGCTGTATGGCTACGTGGTGGACATGTTCAAGCTCGACATTCTGCCGGAATTTGCGGTGTTCAACGTCGCGGACATTTTCATCACCGTGTTTGCCATCCTGTTCATCGTTTACATTATCTTCGGCAACGAAGACAAAAAGGACGACGAGGACGAGTTTGACGAGCTGGACGACGAGGACGCCGACCGCGAGCCGCTGCGCCTCGGCCTGAAGAAAAACCGCAAGACCGTCGACGCCGACGACTTCGACCGCGCCGAGCGCCCCGCGCGCGAGCGCGCCGCCGAGGCCAAGGCCAAGAAATACCGCGCCGACGATGACGAGGACGAGGTTGCCTCGCCCCGCTTCGGCTTCGGCAAGCAGCGCGCCGCCGCCCCGGCGGACGCCGCCCTGCGCAAATCCGCCCCTGCCGCAGCCGGCGCAGTGGGTGCCGTCGCGCCCCGTCAGGGCGCGAACCGCCCGGCCGCCAAGCGCCCGGTTGAGGACACTTCCCCCGCCGCGCGCCGTGAGCGCGCGCTGGAAGGCTTCGGCCCGAAGGCGAGTGCCGCTTCTCAGGTTCAGCAGCGCAACAAGGCGCAAAAGACCCGCTATGAAGAGGATTTTGAGCAATACAAGGCCGCGCATCCGGAGCTGAGCGAGCGCCCCGCGCGCAAGCCCGCCACCAAGCCCGCTGCCCCCACCTATGACAACGCCGATCCCTTTGCCGAGTGGGAGCGCGCCAACGCCCGCGTGGAGTCGGGCCGCGCCACGGGCGCGACCGCGCGCGCCATGGGTGTCGAGCCGACGGCGGCCAAGCCCGCCCCGGCGGACTCTGCCGCACCCACCCGTTACGCCGCCCCCGCGGCGTCAAAGCCCGCCGCACCCAAACCGGCGGCCGCCCCCGCACCCAAGCCCGTCGAGCCGAGCGAAGATTTCTCGCTGGACGACATTCTCAACGAGTTCAAATAATGGACGAGAACATTCTCTTTGTCACAGCACAGGAGAGCGGCGAAAGACTCGACGCTCTCCTTGCCTATACGCTGCCCGACCTGACGCGCTCGGCCGCCCAGCGGCTGATTGACGCCGGGGCAGTCACCCTCGGCGGCGCGCCGCTGAAAAAGAACCACCGCACCCGCGCCGGGGACGAATACGCCGTCGCGATGCCGCAGGTGAGCGACGCGCCGCTCGTGGCGCAGGACATTCCGCTGGATGTGGTGTATGAGGACGCGGACGTCATCGTGGTCAACAAGCCGCGCGGCATGGTGGTGCACCCCGCGCCGGGTCACCCGGACGCAACGCTCGTCAACGCCTTGATGTTCCACTGTGGGGACAGCCTTTCCGGCATCGGCGGCGAGCGCCGCCCCGGCATCGTACACCGCATTGACAAGGACACCTCCGGCCTCATCATCGCCGCGAAAAACGACGCGGCGCATCAGGCGCTGTCGGCTCAGCTTGCCGACAGGAGCTTGTCGCGCGTGTATGAGGCCGTGGTTCGCGGCAGAATGCGCGACGACGCGGGCACGATTGACCGCCCCATCGGCCGCCACCCGGCCGACCGCAAGCGCATGGCCGTCACCGCGTCAAACTCCCGCCCCGCGCAGACCGATTGGCGCGTCATCGCGCGCTACAACGGCTATACGCACATCGAGTGCCGCCTGCACACCGGGCGCACGCACCAAATCCGCGTGCATTTGGCCTCCGTCGGCCACCCGCTCCTCGGCGACTTCACTTACGGAGCACCCAGCCCGGACAAGGGGCTGGAAGGGCAGTGCCTTCACGCCCGGCGGCTCAAATTCATCCACCCGACGACGGGCGAGCTTATCGAGCTTGAATCTCCCCTGCCGGATTATTTCACCGCCGTCCTCTCCCGCCTCGGCACCCAAATCGGTTGAATCGGCGTGTTTTTATCCTCTGCGCATCAAATCCGGCATTTTTCGATTGAAAATACATATACGGAGGAATTATAATGGACAGCAAGAAAATCGTGCGCATAGTCCTCGCCGTGGCGCTGCTTGCGCTCGTCGTGGGCGCGGTGGTGTTCGTGGTGAACCTCATCAAGGGGCTTGTCGGCGGCGTGTTCAACCTCATCCTCGGCGTGATCACCGTGCTTGCAATGGCGGCAATCGTGGCGTGGATGTTCTGGTATGCCGCGCGCAATAAATAACCCCGCCCAAAACCGCACATAATATCAACAATAACAACAAAACGGAGGAAACCCCCATGGCCAACAAGTATACCGGCACTCAGACCGAGCAGAATCTCCGCACCGCCTTTTCCGGCGAGAGCGAGGCGCGCAACAAGTACACGTATTTCGCCTCCAAGGCCAAAAAGGACGGCTTTGAGCAAATCGCCGCGCTGTTTTTGAAAACGGCGGACAACGAAAAGGAACACGCGAAGATGTGGTTCAAAGAGCTCAACGCCATCGGCACGACGGCGGAAAACCTCGTCTCCGCCGCCGAGGGCGAAAACTACGAATGGACGGATATGTACGCCGGCTTCGCCGAAACCGCCGAGAAAGAGGGCTTCCCGGAGCTTGCCGCGAAGTTCCGCATGGTGGCGGAGATCGAGCGCCAGCATGAGCTGCGCTATCGCGCGCTGCTGCACAATGTCGAGACGCAGGAGGTTTTTGAAAAGTGCTCGGTGCAGGTGTGGGAGTGCCGCAACTGCGGCCACCTCGTCGTCGGCGAAAAAGCCCCTGAAACCTGCCCCGTCTGCGCCCATCCGCAGGCATACTTCGAGCTGCGCGCGGAGAATTATTGAAAGTTTAGCGTGTAGATAATATAAGCAACGCCCCCAATCGGCAAAGCCGATTGGGGGCGTTGTGGGTGGTTGGGGCGATGGACGCCTCACTCCGTGACTACGCTTTCAAACTCGGATATATCCACCTTGAAGCCGTCAACGTAGTTGAGCTTCAATCCGGTGACGTAGCTTTCCATCTCGTCGGAGAATTTTTGGCTGGCGCACATGTAGCGCGCGGAATACTGCTCGCTGCCGTCGGAGGAATAGCTGACGGTGCGGTCGGCGTCGTGCGCAAGGCGCATGATGACGTGGTAGCCGTAGGGCGACTCGACCACGGCGGACACCTCGCCCGCCTTCAGCGACTTCACCGCGTCCTCAAACTCCGTGACCATCGTGCCCTCGGTGAAGACATAGCCGTCGGGGTAATACACCTTGCCGGTGTCCTCGTCGAACTCGGTTTTCAGCTCGGCAAAGCGGGCGAGAAGCTTTTTGTCATCGTCAATCGCGCCCAGCTCCTCGGCGATTTTCTCCGCCTGCGCCTTTTTCTCGGCGGCTTCCTCCTCGCTGAGTGCCTCGCCGGTGGCGGGGTCGGTGGTCATGAGCAGGATGTGGCTTGCGGAGAGATAGCCGTTGTCCTCCAGATACGCCACAGCCTCCTCGTCGCTCACCTTTTCGCCGCCCTCGCCGTATTCGGCGATAAAGCCGTTGTTATAAATCTTGTCAATGCGGTTGAGGCGGTCATAAAGGTCGCGGTTGAGATAAGTCTCGGCGAGCTTGCGGTTGAAGTCGTCCTCGGTCGCGCCCTCGCCGCAGATGGAGACGATGTCGCTTTCAAGCTGGGCGGCAACGGCGTCTTCATCCGCCTTGGTCAGCTTTATCTTGTTCTTTTCGGCATAGCTTTCTATGCCGTAAAGCTGGGTGAGCATGAACCCGGCGTTATCCGCGGCGAGGTCGGAATAATTGTCGCCCGTGTCGTCGCCGATTTCGTCCGCCCAGCTGATGCTCGCGCCGCTATATGCGGCCATTTGGATGAAATAGCTTTGCATTTGGCTGGCCTGCATGTAAAGCCAATAATAATACTCCTGCCAGGTGACCTCGTGCCCGTCAATCTCGGCGACGATTTCCTCCGCGTCGCGGCTGTTGTAGAGCGCGGCGAAGTCCACCACCGTGTACTCCACGGGGGCGCTTGTTTCCTCGGCGGCGGCAGTGTCGGCGTCGTCCGCCGGGGCGGCGGACGACGCAGCCTCGGCAGTCGCGTCCTCGCTCTCGGCCGAACCGCATCCGGCAAGCGCCGTCACGGCAAGGCAGAGCACCATCAGCAGTGCAATGATTTTCTTCATATTATATATCCTTTCCGGTCGTTTTTCTCGCTTTTCTGACTATATCACCCCGCGCCGCATTTCACAAGCGGCGGCGGGATTATTTTACGCCCTGTTCATCACTTTTTTTAGCCTTTTCGTCCTCGCCGCCCCAGTCGGCCACGAAGCGGCGCGCCTCGTCGATGACCCGGCGCTTGTCCGTTATCTTCACGGCGAGACAGGGCTTTGTCCCGGCCTCGACGCGCAGGCGCTTGTTGTACTCCGGCTTTGCGTACAGCGCCGACACCTTTTCCATGTCAAAATCGCGCACCGTGAAGCGCAGTGCACCGGACTTTTGCGAAATGTCCGTTATCCCGGCGCGGCCGGCCTCGCCGCGCAAAAGCGCCACGTGCACCAGGGCGTTCACGCCCGGCGGCGGGTCGCCGAAGCGGTCAATCAGCTCGTCGATGAGGTCGTCGGCCTCGTCCTCTGTGCGGATGAGGGCGATGCGGCGATAAATGTCCATGCGCTGCTCGGCGGAGGTGATGTAGCGCTCCGGGATATTGGCCGCGACGGCCAGGTCGGCCGAGCACTCGGCGCGCTGCGGCGGCTCGATGCCGCGCGCCTCCAACACCGCCTCGCTCAAAAGCTTCATGTACATGTCATAGCCGACGTCTATCATGTGTCCCGACTGCTCCGCGCCGAGGAGATTGCCCGCGCCGCGGATTTCAAGGTCGCGCATGGCGATTTTGTACCCCGAACCGAACTGGGCAAAGTCGCGGATGGCGTTGAGGCGCTTTTCGGCGTCCTCGTTGAGCACCTTGTCGCGCCGGAAGGTGAGATACGCCGACGCGCGGCGCGTCGAGCGGCCGACGCGGCCGCGAATTTGGTGCAGCTGCGCAAGGCCGAGGCGGTCCGCGTCCTCGATGATGAGGGTGTTGACGTTGGGGATGTCCAAGCCGGTTTCGATGATGGTGGTGCAGACAAGAATCTGCACTTCGCCAGAGGACATGCTTTCCATGACGGAGGCGAGCATGGCCTTGTCCATCTTGCCGTGCGCCACGGCGATGTTGACCTCGTCGTCAAAAAGTGTGCGGATGTGGGCGGCTGTGCGCTCAATGTCGTCAATGCGGTTATGGAGATAATACACCTGCCCGCCGCGGCTGAGCTCGCGGCGCATGGCGTCGGCGAGGACGCCCCAATCGTGCTCCATCACAAAGGTCTGCACGGGCAGGCGGTTTTCCGGCGGCTCGTCGATGGTGGACATGTCGCGAATGCCGGACATGGCCATGTTGAGCGTGCGCGGAATGGGCGTGGCCGAGAGCGTGAGCACGTCGACGCCGTGGCTGAGCTCTTTGATGTGTTCTTTGTGCGTCACGCCGAAGCGCTGCTCCTCGTCCACGACCAGCAGGCCGAGGTTTTTGAACTTGACGTCCTTGGACAGCAGCCGGTGCGTGCCGACGACGAGGTCACAGCGGCCGCTTGCGATGTCGGCGAGCGCCTTGGTCGACTGCGCGCCGGTTTTGAAGCGGCTGAGCACCTCAATATTGACCGGGAAGCCGAAAAAGCGCTGAAGCGCGGTTTGATAATGCTGTTGGGCGAGCACGGTGGTGGGGACGAGGATGGCGGCCTGCTTGCCGTCGAGCACGCACTTCATCACCGCGCGCAACGCGACCTCCGTCTTGCCGAAGCCCACGTCGCCGCACAAAAGTCTGTCCATCGGGACGGAGGACTCCATGTCGCGCTTTATCTCGCCGATGCACCGCAATTGGTCGTCCGTCTCGGTATAGCCGAAGTTTTCTTCAAATTCGCGCTGCCACTCGCTGTCGGGCGTGAACGCATACCCCGGCAGGCGCTGGCGCGCGGCATATAGCGCGATGAGCTTTTGCGCCATGTCCTTGGCGGCGGCCTTGGCGCGCGAGCGGGTCTTCGCCCAGTCCGCGCCGCCCATTTTCGATAGCTTCACCACCCGCTCTTCCCCGCCGCCGGTGTACTTGCTGACAAGGTCGAGCTGCGTGGCGGGGACATAGAGCGTATCCGACCCCGCATAGGCCAGCTTGATATAGTCCTTTTCAAACCCGTCTACCGTCATCTTCACGATTCCGGCGAAGCGGCCGATGCCGTGGTTTTCGTGCACGACGTAGTCCCCCACGGCAAGGTCGGCGCAGGAGCTGATTCGCTCGCGCCCCGGCGGCAGCTTTTTCGAGGATGGTTTTTTCTTGTCGTGCCGGGCGCGCAGGAGCTGGGCGTCGGTGAGTATGGCAAGGCGCAGCCCGGGGTACTCGATGCCCGCGGATATCGCGCCGAGGGTGATGGCGCACGTGCCCGGCGCGGGCAGGGCGCGAAGCTCGGTGCAAAGCGCGGATTTTATGCCGTGCTCGGCGAAAAAGTCGTCGAGCACGTGCGCGCGCCGCTCATCGGACGCGAGCACCACCACGGAATAGTTATCCTTGAGATACATTTTCACGTCGTCCGCCGCCGCTTGGGCGCTCCCGGCGTAAGAGGGGAGCTGCTTTGCGGGGATGCTGACGAGTGTGCGCGGCGCAAGCGGCACGCGCGAGAGCGTGAACGCGTCCGCCATGTATACCGGCCAGTCCTCAAGCCGGCGCATCAGCGTCTCAAACGGGAGGAAAAACGCGTCCGTGCTCATGGCGAGCTGACCACGGCGCTGAAGCTCGGCGACGTCGTCGCCGAGCGCCTTGGCGTATTCCCGCGCGCGCTCGGCGCAGCGGGTGGGTCGGTCGATGATGATAATCGCGTCGCGGGGGATGTAATCCGCCGCCGAGGCGAAGGGGTAGATGACGGGGAGATATCTGTCCGCGTCGCGCATTTCGACGTGGTTTTTTATCCTGTCCGCGTCGGCGCGCAGTGTGGCGGCGAGGGTTTGGGCGTTGTCGCTCGTGCGGCGGCGGGCGTATTTGTCGGCAAAGGCTTCAAGCTCGCGCGCGAGTGCCGCCACGCCGCCCTCGGCCAGCTGCGGCAGAGTCTCCGCCGCCGGGAGGAGCGTGCAATGGCTTATCTGCTCGGTTCGGCGCTGGGTGGCGACGTCGAAATGCCCCATGGAGTCGACCTCGTCGCCCCACAGCTCAATGCGCACGGGCTCTTTCGCGCCGGGGGAGAAAAAGTCGATAATCCCGCCGCGCACGGCGAACTGCCCCTGACCCTCCACCTGGTCGGCGCGGCTGTACCCACAGCGGAGAAGCGCACGCTGCAAGTCCTCGATGGCATACGTGCCCCCGGCGTCGATGGTGAACGCCGCGCCGGTGAGCACCTCGCGCGGCATGGTGCGCTGGATAAGCGCGGCGGCGGACGCCGCCGTCACGCGCCCCCGCCCCTCGGCGAGCTTGTACATCGCGGCAAGGCGGCTCTGCTCGCCTTGCCGCGAGGCGGCCTCGGCGGGATAAAAGGTGAAATCGCGCATTATCAGCGTGTCGCACTCCTCGCCCAGCATGGCGGAGAGGTCACGCGCCATGCCCTCGGCGGCGGTGTCGTCCGGGCAGACGACAAAAATCGGCCGCCCGCTTTCAAGGCGCAGTGCGGCGGCGAGGTTCGCCCGGTGGACGCCCGACAAGCCGGAAACGAGCGCGGGAAGCCCCCCGCTCTCCATCAAACCGGGGAGGGCGGCGGCTTCCTTGTTGTTGAATATTTGTTTTACGAGTAGGTTCATTTTATCATCATAGCACCCGCGGCGGGAAATTCCCGTCGCAGGGTGCGGTTGGGTTTACTTTTGAATCAAATACGCGTAGCCGAGGTCGGTGACGGGGTAATTGTTGGGGTTGAGCGCAATCAGCGCTTCTTCCCAGCCGTCCGCGTTCTTGTCGACGTACACCACGTCCGCAACCTTTTCGGGGTTAATCTCCCAATAAAGCTCCATCCGCTCCAAGAGCACATCCGGGCTGCCGAATGACATCCAGCCGGAAAACGACGCGCTTTCTTTTTCATCGGCGACATACAGCCACGGGGCGGAGGGCACGTAGTAAACCACGCTTTCTCCCTCGGCGGCTCTGGCAGCCTCGGTCTGCTCATAGAGGGCGGCGTAGTCATAATGCTCTTCCTCGGTGAAGTACAGTCCCTTGCACGGCCCGGTTTCCACCTTGGAATAACAGGTGCGCACATCGTCAACTATCCGCCCGCCGCTCAATGAAAAGCCGGTGGTCATGACCGACTTGACATTCAGCGCAATCAGCGCCGCCACGCACACGCCGAGGACACACGCGCCCACGCGTTGGCCGCGTTTCCCGCCTTGCCGGAGGGACACGGCCTCGCTCGTGATGATATACGCCCCCGCAACGTTGCACACGTGCAAGGCGAGGTACATGCAGGCATACTCCGTGTTCGAGCCGAGATGCACGCAGAACGAATACGCCAGCCCCGGCAGGAACACAAAGCGGAACATCCGCTTTTCCTTTTTGCCGCCGATTATGTAAGCGGCGAGGGTCAAAAACGGCATGGACGGGTTGACGCGCATGTTGAACAGGCCGAGCTTCCCGTCAAGATGCCACAGCAGGCACAGCATCAACACGCCCATCGGCAGATAGTAGCACCATTTGTGCTCCTCGCGGCGCTTGTCGAAGTGCCACACGGCGAGCAGCGCCGCCGTGGCGATGGCCGTCAAGGTCATCAGGCGGTCATAAGCGAAGATATAGTACAGCCACTTTTCTATTTTGCTCCACAGGCCGATGGAGGCGTGTTCCGGGTCGGCGAATATTCCGGGCAGGGAGGCGATGATTTTGCCCGGCGTCGTGCGCGAGAGCACGAACGCCGCCAGCACCCCCGCGAGCACGGCACAGCCGACAGTGAACTGCGCCCATGCGCGCAAAATGCGCGCCGCGCCCGCGCCCTCTCCGGCTTTTTTGAGCTTCAGGCACTTGACGATGAGCAGCAGCGAGTACGCCGCCCAAATCAGCACGAGATACGGGCAGCACAGCACCGCCCCGGCGTAGCACAGCCCGGCGGCGGCGTACTTCCACGCGCGCCCGTTCGCCGCAACCAGCAGCACCCCGGCGAGGGTCAGGCTTATGATGCAGAGAGTGTTATAAGAAAGGGTATGCAGCGCAAACGGCACGTGCGACACCAGCATCGCCGCCGCGGCAAGCGCGGCGAGGCGCTTCGCCCCGTCATGGCGGCGCAGCAGCAGGTAAACCATCACCCCGCATATTAAAAGCGTGGCGAAATAACAATAACGCAGGGCGAGATAAACCCCGTCATTTGTCGGCGAAAAGAGCCGGAAAAGCAGCATGTACGGGTATTCCGGCAGCGCCACGAGCTGAGACACGTGCCACTCCCCGCTCAAAAGCGCATCACCCTGCCACAGGCGATAGGTAATGCTCGCGTAAAATGCCTCATCCGACGAGCAAAAGCCGCGGGGCGCTTTCCAAGCGTATATCAAGGCCAGCGCCGCAAACAGCGCCGCAAACGCCGCGTCGCACAACCGGACTTTTCTTTTCTCCGTCAGCTTTGACATTTCGGATCTCTCCTGTTGGGTTTATTTTTCAATCAAATACGCGTTGCCGAGGTCGGTGACGGGGTAATTGTTGGGGTTGAGCGCAACAAGCGCTTCTTCCCAGCCGTCCGCGCTCTTGTCGACGTACACCACATCCGCAACCTTTTCGGGGTTAATCTCCCAATAAAGCTCCATCCGCTCCAAGAGCACATCCGGGCTGCCGAATGACATCCAGCCGGAAAACGACGCGCTTTCTTTTTCATCGGCCACGTACATCCATGGGGTGAAGGAGTAATACACCACGGTGTTGCCCTCGGCGTCTCTCGCGGGCCGGGTCTGCCGGTAGAACACATTGTGGTCATAATGCTCATCCTCATAGAACATCAAGCCCTTGCACGGGCCCTGCTCGACCTTGGCATAGAGCATGTTCACCTCGTCCACAATGCGCCCGTCCCACATGGAAAAGCTGGTGGTCAGGGTCTCTTTGAGGTTGAGCGTGATGAGCCCGGCCACGCACAGCGCCAGCAGCGCCGACGACGCGCGCGCCGTCTTTTTCCCGTTTTTCCAGAGGGAGACGGCTTCATTGGCGATGATGTACGCCCCCGCGATGTTGCAGATATGCAGGGCGAAGAGGATGCACTCATACTCCGTGTTCGAGGCAAAGTGGACGCACAGCGAATAGCACCAGCCGGGCAGATAGATGAAGCGGAAAACGCGCTTTTCTTTTCTGCCGCCGAGGATATACACAATCAGCGTCAAAAACGGCATGGAGATGAGCAGGCGCATGTTGTACAGATAAAGCCGGTTCAAAAACCACAGCAGATACAGCATGAACACCGCCGACACGGCGTAATATATCCACCGGTGCTCCTCGCGGCGCTTGTCGAAGTGCCACACGATGAGCATTATCCCCGTCCCGCCGATGGCGCCCACCATGGGGAAATGATACACCACGATATAAAACAGCCACACGCGCAGCTTGTCGACGACGTTGGTGCCGCTGTGCTCGGGGTCGGCGAGTATGCCGGGGATTGACCTGATGACGCGGTCAATGGGCGTCCTCGACAGCACGAACGCGGCCAATATCGCCGCGAGTATGGCGCAGCCGAGCGTGAACATCGCCCACGCGCGCAATATTTTTTTGCATTCCTCGCGCTCTCCCGCCTTTTTGAGTCGGGCGCATTTGATGAAGAGCAGCAGCGAGTACACCGCCCAAATCGCCACGAGGTACGGGCTGCACAGCACGGCGGCGGCAAAGCACAGCCCGCCGGCGACGTATTTCCAATCCCGCCCGGACGCCGTCACCAGCAGCACCCCGGCAAGGCCAAGGTAGATAAGGCAGAGGTTATTATACGAAATGGACATGGAGACGTAGGGCGTGTGGGACAGGTACATCGCGGCGGCGGCGAAAGCGCCGACGCGCTTTGCGCCGTCATACCGGCGCAAAAGAACATACACTATCGCCGCGCCCACGAGGAGCGTGGCGAAGTAAAAATAGCGAAAGGCGAGGAAAACGCCGTCATTCGACGGCGAAAAGTGCCGGAAAAGCAGCATGTAAGGATACTGCAAAAGCCCGACGAGCTGAGAGGCATGCCACTCCTGGCTCAAAAGGCTGTCACCCTGCCACAGGCGGTAGGGTATGGTGGGGTAAAAGCTCTCGTCCACGGTGCAAAAGCCGCGCGGCGCTTTCCACGCGAAGGCATAGGCCAGCAGCAGCATGAACGCGACGAACGCCGCGTCGCACATGAGACTTTTTCTTTTCTCCGTCAGCTTTGGCATATCGGTTGTTGCTCCTCTGTGATTATCACTTTGATTATTGCTTTTTGGGCTTGATGTCGATCATGTCGAACATCGCCCCGGCGGAAAGGACGCGGGAATACATGTCGATGACGACGCGGTGCGCCACGGGGGCAAGCTCCGCCGTGCCCTTGATGGGCTTGACCATCAAATTGGCGCGTGTGCCGCCGATTGTGTACTCACACGGCACTTCCACATAACCGAAGCGCGCGAAGAACTTGAAAAGCTTTCTCAGGTGGTCAACCTCCGGGTCGTCAAACTCCGTCAGCTCGGCCAAAAGCCCCTGACGGTCGGCATAGCGCTTGTTGACAAGGCGCATGACCTCCACGCCCACGCCGTGCTCGCGATACCACGGGAGTATGGCAAAGTATTTGAGCAGCACGTAGCCATACAGGCTTTTCACAAATGTGAGCGCGTAGCCCAGCTCGATGTTGGACTCCTCCTCGGTGAACACCAGCAGCTCCATGCTGCCGTTCATCAGCCCCTTATGTATGGCAAGCTTCGGCAGAAGCTCCTCGCTGTCAAAGTCCATTTCCATGGCCGCGTAATAGCGCTCCAAGTCCTTGTGGCCGCCTTTTCTGATGCTTATCATGGCTTAATCCTCCGTTTTTATCTCCTGCGCGCGGCATAGGCGCGCGTATTCTCCGTTTTTGGCCATCAGCTCGGCATGCGTGCCGAGCTCGACGATATGCTCGCCGTCGACGACGGCGATTCTGTCCGCCGAGGAAACGGTGGACAGGCGGTGGGCGATGATGAGGGTGGTGCGCCCGGCGCTGAGCGCGTCGAGCGAGGCTTGAATGCGCTGCTCGGTGACGGTGTCGAGCGCCGAGGTGGCCTCGTCGAGTATGAGTATCTTGGGGTTTTTCAAAAAGACGCGCGCGATGGAGATTCGCTGCTTCTGCCCGCCGGACAGCATCACGCCGCGCTCGCCGATGAAGGTGTCATACCCGTCGGGCAAGTCCATAATCTCGCTGTGAATCTCGGCGCGCACGGCGGCCTCGATAATCTCGGCGTCGGTGGCGTCGGGTCTGCCGTAGCGGATATTGTCGCGCACAGTGCCGGCGAACATGAACACGTCCTGCTCGATAAGCCCGATGTTGCGGCGGAGGCTATTCTGCGTGAGGGTGCGGACATCCTGCCCGTCGACGAGCACCGCGCCCTCCGTCACGTCATAGAACCTGGGCAGGAGCTTGCACAGCGTGGTCTTGCCCCCGCCGGAGGGCCCCACGACGGCGAGGCTTTCACCCGGCGCGATAGTGAGATTGATGTTTTTCAGCACCGGGACGCCGTTGCCGTATTCAAAGCTCACGTCGCGGTATTCAATCTCCCCGCGCACTCCCGTCAGCTCCTCGGCGTCCGGCGCGTCGGCCACGGTGGGGCGGGTGCGCATGACCTCAATAAAGCGCGTGAAGCCCGACGCGCCTTTCATATACGTCTCGGCAAACTGCGTCAGCTTGCGCACGGGTGTGACGAACGCGGAGACATACAGCGTGAAGGTGACAAGGTCGATATAGCTCATTGTGCCGCGCATGATGAACGCGCCGCCCACCATGATGACCGCGGCCTGCATCACGCTCGTGGTGAACTCCATCCCGCTCATGAAAAGCCCCATGGCCTTATAATACTCCGCCTTTGAGCCGCGGAAAAGCTCATTGGCCTTTTCAAACTTTTCGTGCTCCTGCTGCTCGTTGGCAAAGGCCTTGGCCGTGCGTATGCCGGAGATGCTGCTTTCGATGGCGGAATATATCTCCGCCGTTTTGCGCTTGACCTCGATGTTAGCCTCTTTCATCTTGACGCGCTGAGAAAGCGTGAAGGCAAGGCACAGCGGCAAAATCACCGTCAGCACCAGCGCGAGCCGCCAGTTGACCGTGAACATCACGGCCAGCGACCCGATTATCGTCAGCGTGCATATCAGCAGATTCTCCGGCCCGTGGTGGGCAAGCTCGGTCACGTCGAACAGGTCAGACGTGATGCGGCTCATGAGCGCGCCGGTGCGGTTTTTGTCATAAAAGCTGCACGAAAGCTCCTGCATGTGGTCAAAAATGTCCCGCCGCATGTCGGACTCGACCATCACGCCCATCCTGTGCCCCACGACCGTGATGATGTAGGAAAGCCCCGCTTTCACCACATACGCGAGTATCAATATCGCCATCACGGCGAAAAACGCCGTGTACGCCTTTTGCGGCAACAGCGTGTTCATCGCGCCGCGCGAGGCGTAGGGGAAGATGAGGTCGACCAGCGCCACCAGCACGGAGCATGCCATGTCGATTATAAAAAGCTTTTTTTGCCCGGCGATGTAGCGGATGAATATCATCAGCGGCTTATCGTCATAATTTATCCTATTCATGCCCCACATCGTCCTTTTTCAATATTTGTCCCGCTCCATGACGGCCAGCGCGTCACAGCGGTTGTTATACTCATTGTCCGCATGACCCTTGACCCAGTGATAGTGCATTTGGTTTTGCTCTGTCAGCTCCAACAGGCGCTCCCACAGGTCTATGTTCAGTGCGGGCTTTTTGTCGGCCTTTTTCCAGCCTTTTGCGCGCCACGAGCGCGCCCAGCCGAGGCTGAGCGCGTCGATGACGTATTTTGAGTCGGAATAAAGGTCGATTTCGCACGGCTCTTTCAAGCATTCCAGCGCCGCGATGACGGCGGTGAGCTCCATGCGGTTGTTGGTGGTCTGCGCCGCGCCGCCGGACAGCTCTTTCTCCCGCCCGTTGAAGCGCAGCACCGCGCCCCAGCCGCCGGGGCCGGGATTGCCGGAGCATGCCCCGTCGGTGTAAATTTCAATCGTTTTCAAGGCCGTGGTTTAACCCTCGTTGTTCTCTCTTTCCGTTGTGCCCGTCTCGCCGTCGCCTGTCGGCTCTGGCGAGATCTCCGCGCCCGGTGCGTCCTCTTCCTTTTCGGTGGTCTCGATGGAGATGACGCGGCTGCCGGGGGCGAGGCGCATTATGCGCACGCCCTGCGTGGCGCGGCCGAGCAGGCTGACGCGGTCAACGGAAATGCGGATGATGGTGGCGTCATCGGTGATGACGAGCAGGTCTTCATCCCCCGTGACAATCTTCACGTCGGCAATGCGGCCGGTTTTCTCCGTCACGGCGTAGCTCTTCACGCCCATGCAGCCGCGACCCTTGACGCCGAATTGCGCGCACTCCGTGCGCTTGCCGTAGCCTTTTTCGCTGACGCTCAACAGCTCAGCACCGGCGGAGGCGCTGCCCGCGCCGATGACGAAGTCGCCCTCGCGCAGCTTTATGCCGCGCACGCCCGTGGCGGTGCGCCCCATGGGGCGCACATCGCCCTCATTGAAGCACGTGGCCATGCCGTTTGCCGTGGCGATGAGGATGTTTTCATCGCCCGAAGTGGCGATGACGGTGATAAGCTCGTCACCCTCGTCGAGATTGAGCGCGCGTATGCCGTTGGCGCGGATATTCCGCAGGGCGGACTGCGCCATGCGCTTGACCGTGCCGCGCCGCGTGACAAAGAAGAGGTACTTGTCCTCATCCAGCCCCCGCGCGCTTATCATCGCGCTCACGCGTTCATTTTCGGCGTTTTCGATTTGGATTATATTGACGATGTTCGTGCCTTTGGCGGTGCGCCCGGCCTCGGGGATGTTATAGCCCTTCTTGATGAACACTCTGCCCTTGCTGGTGAAGAAGAGGATATTATCATGCGTGGACGCGGTGAACACGGTGTTGACATAGTCCTCGTCCTTGGTGGTCATGGCGCGGATGCCCTTGCCGCCGCGGCCTTGGCTGCGGTATTCGGTGGTGGGCAGGCGCTTGATGTACCCGCCCTTGGTCAGGGTGAACACGCACTGCTCCTCCTCGATGAGGTCTTCAATGTCAATCTCGTCCGCGACGTCTTGAATCTCGGTCAGGCGCTCGTCGCCGTATTTGTCGCGCAGGGCGATAAGCTCGTCCTTCAAAACCTGCTTAATCTTTTCCGGGTCTGCCAGCAGGTCTTTATAGTAGGCGATTTTGCCCTCCAGCTCTTTGTATTCGTTTTCCAGCTTTTCGCGGTTGAGCCCTTGCAGGGAGATGAGGCGCATGTCGCAAATCGCCTGCGCCTGAACGTCGGACAAGCCGAAGCGCTCCATCAGGCGGTTTTTCGCGTCATCATAGGACGAGCGGATGATGTGGATGACCTCGTCGATATTATCCTGCGCGATGAGCAGACCCTCCAAGAGGTGCGCCCGCTCCTCGGCCTTTTTCAGGTCATACCTCGTGCGGCGGACAATCAAGTCCTCCTGGAATTCGAGATACTCATCGAGTATGTGCCGGAGGGAGAGTATCTTCGGCTGGGACTGGTTGTTCACCAGCGCCAGCATGTTTATCGAAAAGCTCGATTGCAGGGCGGTCTGGGCAAACAGGCGGTTGAGCACCACCTGCGGGTTTGCGTCGCGCTTGAGCTCGATGACGATGCGCATGCCGTTGCGGTCGGTCTCGTCGCGCAAGTCCGAAATGCCCTCAAGGCGCTTTTCGTGCACCTGGTCGGCGATGTTGCGGATGAGCTGGCGCTTGTTGACCTGATAGGGCAGCTCGCTGACGATGATTCTGGTGCGCTTGTCGCGCCCGTATTCCTCAAAGTCCGCGCGCGCGCGGACAACCACGCGGCCGCGCCCCGTGGCGTAAGCGGCGCGAATGCCGCTGCGCCCCATGATTATCCCACGCGTGGGGAAGTCCGGCCCTTTTATGTGCTGCATGAGGTCTTGCAATGTCGCGTCCGGGTTTTCAAGGACGCAGACGCAGGCGTTTATGACCTCGGTGAGGTTATGAGGCGGGATGTTCGTGGCCATGCCGACGGCGATGCCGGACGAGCCGTTGACAAGCAGGTTCGGGAAGCGCGAGGGCAGAACGCGCGGCTCTTTGCGCGTTTCGTCAAAGTTCGGATCCCAGTCGACGGTGTCTTTCTCGATGTCGCGCAGCATTTCGTTTGAAATCTTGGAAAGGCGCGCCTCGGTGTAACGGTAGGCCGCAGGAGGGTCACCGTCGACCGAGCCGAAGTTGCCGTGCCCGTCGACGAGCATGTAGCGCATGGAGAAGTTCTGCGCCAGACGCACCATGGCGTCATAAACCGACGAGTCGCCGTGCGGGTGGTATCGACCCAGCACGTCGCCGACGCAGGTGGCGGATTTTTTGAAGGGCTTATCGGAGGTGAGGTTGTCCTCATAAAGTGCGTACAGTATGCGCCGGTGCACGGGCTTGAGGCCGTCGCGCACATCGGGCAGCGCGCGTCCGACAATCACGCTCATCGCATAGTCGATATAGCTTGTCTGCATTTCGCTGACAAGGTCTGACTCGGTTATCACCTGATTGGGGAACGCGATGTCCTCCGGCTTATAGTCTCTTTTATGTGCCATTTAGTCTCATTTCCTCCTTATACGTCGAGATTGACAACGTACTTGGCGTTTTGCTCGATCCACTCGCGTCTCGGCTCGACCTCTTCGCCCATGAGCACCGTAAACACCTGGTCGGCGCGGATGGCGTCGGCAAGGGTGATGCGGCGCAGTGAACGCGTCTCCGGGTCCATGGTGGTTTCCCACAGCTCGTGCGGGTCCATTTCGCCCAAGCCCTTGAAGCGCGATATGTCCACCTTGACGTTGGGGTTATCGCCGCGCAGCTCCGCGCTTATCTTGTCGCGCTCCTCGTCGGAGTAGGCCACGCGCTGCTGCTTGCCGCGCGTCAGCTTATAAAGCGGGGGCACGGCGGAATAGACATAGCCGTTTTCTATAAGCGGGCGCATGTAGCGGAAGAAGAAGGTGAGCAAAAGCGTTCTGATGTGGCTGCCGTCAACGTCGGCATCGGCCATGATTATAATCTTGTGGTATCTGAGCTTTTCTATGTTGAACTCATCGCCGATTCCAGCGCCGAGGGCGAGAATGAGCGGGTAGAGCTTGTCGTTGCCGTATATTTTGTCCGCGCGCGCCTTTTCCACGTTGAGCATCTTGCCCCACATGGCGAGTATCGCCTGAAAACGGCTGTCGCGCCCTTGAATGGCCGAGCCCGCGGCGGAGTCGCCCTCGACGATGTAAATTTCGCACAATGACGCGTCGCGCTCGTTGCAGTCTTGGAGCTTGTCGGGCATTTGGCCGCTTTCAAGCCCCGTCTTGCGCCGGACGGACTCCTTGGCCTTGCGCGCGGCCTCGCGCGCGCGATTGGCCATCATCGCCTTTTCGAGTATGAGCTTGGCCGTGGCCGGGTGCTCCTCGAAATATTCGGCCAGCTGGTCGTTGACTATGCCGTCGACGAGCGTGCGGATATACGCGTTGCCGAGCTTTTGCTTGGTCTGCCCCTCGAACTGCGCTTCGGGCAGCTTGACGGAGATGACGACGGATATACCCTCGCGCACGTCCTCGCCGGACACCTTGTCGTCGCCTTTTATGATGTTGGCCTTTTGGCCGTAGGCATTGATGACGCGCGTGAGCGCGGTTTTGAAGCCGGTTTCGTGCATGCCGCCCTCAGGGGTGTGAATGTCGTTTGCAAAGCTGACAAGGGTTTCGCTGTACCCGTCGTTATATTGCAATGCGATTTCGGCAACGGCGTCGCCCTTTTGGCCTGAGAGATAGATGACCTCTTCGTGGATGGGGTTTTTGTGCTGGTTGAGATAGGAGACAAATTCGCGTATGCCGCCCTCATAGCACAGCACCTCGCCCTGCTCCATGCCCTCGCGCTCGTCGCGCAGCTCAATGGTGAGCCCGCCGTTCAAAAACGCCTGCTCGCGCATGCGGGTGTGCAGGATTTCATAGTCATACACCGTGTCGTCGAACATCTCGGGGTCGGGCTTGAAGCGGACGGTCGTGCCGCGCTTGTCGGTTTTGCCGAGCTTGGTGATGCTCTCGGTGATGCCGCCGCGGGAGAACTTCATTTCGTATCTCTCCCCGTCCTTGCACACCTCGACCTCAAGCCACTCGGACAACGCGTTGACCACCGACGCGCCCACGCCGTGCAAGCCGCCGGAGACCTTGTAGCCCCCGCCGCCGAACTTGCCGCCCGCGTGCAGCACCGTGAACACGACCTCCAGCGCGCTCTTGCCTGTTTGCTCTTGAATGTCAACGGGGATGCCGCGGCCGTTATCCTCCACGGAGATAATGTCGCCCTGCTCAATGGTCACTTTTATCTTCGTGCAGAAGCCGGCCAGCGCCTCGTCGATGGAGTTGTCCACAATCTCATAAACAAGGTGGTGAAGCCCCGATGACGAGGTCGAGCCGATGTACATGCCCGGACGCTTTCTCACAGCCTCCAAGCCCTCAAGGACTTGGATCTGCGAAGCGTCGTATTCCTGTGCCGTGGTGGTTGTGTTCATGATTTCGTCTGCCATTTGTTATTCTCCAAATCAGTTTTTTCCTGTTTGATTTTGCCCGTTACAGGCCGTTTTCCGCGCGCTTTAAGAGCGTGGCGCTGGCCGGCTGGGCAAGATGGACGCGGCGAAGGTCGCCGCGCGCGGTGACTATGAAGCTTTTGGGGATGTCGTCACTTGATGCGTTGACGACCTCGCCGGCCTTTTCCGCCGCGGCGAGATACGCGCGCGTCAAATGCGACTGGGATGTGATGTCAAGGTCGAATATGCCGACAATGTCCTCCATGTCCAGCACATTCCCCTTGCCGATGTTGAGATACATGGGTTTGTCCTCTTTGTTCTTCTTGCTCGGTTTCGACGTTTTCCGCGCCGTGCGGCGCGGTATGGCTTTTGCGGCTGTGTCTGTTTTCGCTTTTGTGAAAGAGAACATTCACCTCTTCACAATTCGACCCTTTTCGACAAAAAGCACCTTGCCGCCGGTGCGGCGGGATATGCCCTCGTCCTCGCAGCAGGTTATCAGCGTCTGCCCGCCGCCGATGGAGTTGAGCACAAATTCCTGCCGCTTCGCGTCCAGCTCACTGAGCACATCGTCAAGCAAGAGTATCGGGTACTCCCCTGTTTCGGCGAGAAATATTTCCCGCTCGGCCAGTTTTAAGGACAATGCGGCGGTTCGCGTTTGGCCTTGGGAGGCAAATGCGCGCGCCGACGAGCCGTTTATGAATATCTCCAAATCGTCCTTGTGCGCGCCGGTGAGGCACTGCCCGGCGTCAAGCTCGGCCTGACGGTGGCTCTCCTGATGGTCGCACAGCTCATAATAAATCTCCTTGGCCGAGGCGAACGGATCGGTCACGGTGCCGACGGTTTTGTATTTGACCTCCAAGCGCTCGCCCTCGCCGGAGAAGTCGCTGTGTATGGGGCGGGCGGCCTCGTCAAGCCGCGCGGAAAACGCCGCGCGGTAGCGGATGAGCTGCGCCGACGCGCGGCACATCCCGTCGGAAAATTCGTCCAGCGTGTCCAAAAGTGACGGCTTATCGCGCCAGTCCTTCAAAATGCGGGTTTTGTGCTCGTATAGCTTATTAAATTGCGCCAAATACTCCACGTAGCGCGGGCGGATTTGGCTGATGGCGTTGTCGAGCATACGGCGGCGCACGGCCGCGCCCTCTTTGATGATGTTCAAATCATCCGGGCAGAAAAGCACGGTGTTGAGCGTCTCGCCCAGCTCACCGGCGGTCTTTTTCACGCCGTTTACGGTGATTTTTTTCGCCGTGCCGGGCTTGAAGGTGATTTTGACGGTCTGCTCGCGGTCGTGGCTTTCCACGTCGGCCAAAATCTCCGCCCCGGAAAAGTCAAAGCCGACCAGCTCGCGGTCAAACCGCGTGCGGAAGCTCCGCCCGGTTGAAAGCAGGTACATGGCCTCTAACAAATTGGTCTTTCCCTGCGCGTTCTGCCCGCAAATCACGTTCGTGCCGGGGTCGAATTCCGCCGTGTCCCATTCATAGTTGCGCCAGCCGTTGAGCGCGATTTTTTTTATTCTCATTCGTCCGTCGGCTCGTCGCCGATTTCGATTTCATTCTCGGCAAACTCGACCCTGTCCCCGGCGCGCAGTTTTTTGCCGCGCATTGTGCACACCTCGCCGTTGACGGTGACCATGCCCTCGGAGATGACGTATTTGGCCTCGCCCCCCGTGCCGACGAGGGCGGCCAGCTTCAAGAGCGAGTCGAGCTTGATGTATTCGGTTGTAATATTTATTTTTTCCATTTGCGGCCTGTTCCAATCAGTCCGCGCGCAGGCGCACGGGCAGTATCATGTATTTATAGCCTTCGTTTCCGTCCACGGCGCTTATGACGCAGGGGGAGGACGCCGAGTTGAAGTTGATGAGCAGCTCCTCGTCCGTCGCGGCTTTCAGCGCGTCCATGAGATAGCGGCTGTTGAAGCCGATTTCAAGCTCCTTACCGCCCTCGCATATACAAATGTCGTCCGCGCGGCCGATGGGGGTCAGGCACAGCAGCTCCAGCTTGCCGGGGGTGACGTGCATGCGCACGGGGTTGGTGTTTTTCTCGCTGACGATGATTGCCACGCGCTCAATCGCGCCCATGAACTCCGCGCGGTTGACCTTGACGGTGTTTTCAAACACGGTGGGGAGAGAGCGGCGATAATTGAGGAATTCGCCCTCCAAGCGGCGGGACACGACCACGGTGTTACCGATGACAAAGCTGACATGCTTTGCGCCCACGGCGATTTCGACCTCGCCGCCCTCGTCGGCGCAGATACGCTCAATGTCGGAAAGTGTCGAACCGGGGACGATGAACGTGCAGTTTTCAAGCCGGCCGTCATCAATGGTCTCCACGCGCTTTGCAAGGCGATAACCGTCCACTGCCACGAGCGTGAGGAGCTTGTCCTCAATTTCAAAGAGGATGCCGGTGTAAACCGGGCGGACCTCACTGTCGGACACGGCGAAGATGGTTTTGTTGATCATGTTTTTGAGTATCGGCTGGGGGAGGACAATGCTGTTTATCTTGTCCACCGTGGGCAGCTCGGGGTATTCCTCAGAGCTGATGCCGATGAAGTTATATTCGCTTTGCGCGCACTTGACGTTCACGGCCAGCTGTTTTTCGTCCGCCTCGATGCTGACTATCCCGTCCGGCATGCGGCGGATCATCTCGCCGAAGAGCTTGGCGGAGAGGACGATGCTGCCGCATTCGCGGACGCTTGCTTCCACGGTGGTGTATATGCCCTTTTTCAGGTCAAAGCCGGTTATGCGCACGCTGTCGGTTTCCGCGGTGATGAGTATGCCCTCCAGCGCCGGGATGGGGCTTTTGGACGCGGCGGCTCTCATTGCCACGTTGACCGCGTTTTGCAGCTCGTATTTTTCACAGGTGAATTTCATTTTCTCTCCTCCGTTTTTTCTAGAAGTAAGTAAAGGATAATAATTTTAGTATTATTAGTAGTAGGCGAAAATCTTGTGGAAAAGTGCGAAAAGCCGTTGATAATGCTTGAATTTCGATGTTGATAAAAATGTTTGAAATTTCGCGGTTTTCAACATGGCGGGGTTGGGGGCGAGTTTTCAACATCCGTTTTTTGATTTTCCACACGGAAATGTTCAAAACTCAATGTGTTATATATCGACGGTTTTCGACATTTACAGTGAGTTGATATTGGATGTGATGTCGCGTATGGTGAGCACCATGTTGGGGTCGGTTTTCAAAAGCTCCTCCACCTTGCGGATGGAGCTGAGCACGGTGGCGTGGTTTCTGTCCTCATACTCCGTGCCGATGTCTTTGAGCGAAAGATTGGTGAGCGAGCGCATGAGGTACATGGAGATTTGCCGCGCCATGGCGGTGTTTTTCGAGCGGTTCTGGCCGCGCAGGTCTTCCTCGCGCAGGGAGTAATACCGCGCCGTTTCGCTGATGATTCTCTCCGGAGACGGGATGTATTCGCCCGTGCGCATCACGTCTTTAATCGCGCGCTTGACCGAGTCGATGGTGATGGTGTAGTCGAGGATTTCTTTATATGCCGTAAGGCGCTTGATGACGCCTTCGATTTGGCGGATGTTCGCCGTGATGTTCTCGGCGATGAACTCAACCGCCTCGTCCGAGAGAATCAGACCAAGCTGGGCGGCCTTGTTGCGCGTGATGGCCATGCGCGTTTCAAGGTCAGGCGGCTGAATGTCGGCCATGAGGCCGCCCTCAAAGCGCGAGCGCAGACGGTCATCCAGCAGCGACATCTCCAGCGGCGGGCGGTCGGAGGTGATGACTATCTGGTGCCCGGCCTCATAGATGTTGTTGAAGGTGTGGAAAAATTCCTCCTGCGTGGAGCGCTTGCCCGCGATGAATTGAATATCGTCCACTAGGAACAAATCCACGTTTCTGTATTTCATGCGGAAATCGTCAACCGAGCCGTCTTTAATCGCGCGTACCATTTGGTTGGTGAAATCGTCGCCCTTGATGTATGCCAGCTTCTTTGACGGCTCGCGCTCGTGTATGGCCTGACCGATGGCCAGCAGCAGGTGAGTTTTGCCGAGGCCGGAGTTGCCGTAGATAAAAAGCGGGTTGTAGGTTTTGCCCGGCTTTTCCGAAACCGCGATGGCCGCCGCGTGGGCAAACTTGTTCGACGAGCCGACGATGAACCTGTCAAACGTGTACCCCGCCATTTCGGGCAGGAGATTGTCCTCCTGCTTGCCCATTTCATAGTCGTTCAGCTCATCCCCGGCGAGGATGGTCAAATCAAAGTCACAGGCGAAAAGGTCACTCAGCACGCCCTTTATCGTCTCGGCAAAGCGTGCTTGAATGATGCCGCGCTTGAAGTCGTTGCTCGTGTGAATAACAAGGCGGCAGTCGTCAATCTCCACCGGCTCGCAGTCGGAAAACCACGTGTCGATGGCCGTGGGCGTGAGATGCTTGCCCAGCGCCTTTATAATCTCCTGCCATATATCATTAAGTGAATTCATATTTCCCCCATGCTGTTTTATCTTTTTCAACACCCCGCATTTGACGCAGGGCGCACTTGTCCAATGAATCATGTTATTATACCAAATTTGCGCCCTCAATGCAATATCTATAATATAATAAAGTAGACAAAATATAATTTTTTCAACATTCAGACCTCGGCATATGAAACAACAGCCCCGCCAACCGGCGGGGCTGTCGCTTTGAATGTACAGTTTTCTTTGGCAAGGGTGGAAACTGCGGCCAACGCTTTTTACAGCGGCGGGGGTTATATAAGCCAAGGCCGAGTATGTCGGCTTGGGTTATATCTCGGTGTCAGATAGTAGCGGCGAGGAGATTTTTCAATTTGAACGCCTTGCGCGTGATGAGCATTTCGCGGCGCTGCTCCTCCGAGGTGGGGAAGTAATTGATGCCCAGCACCTCGCCGGATTTATCGTCGACGTAGCATTCATAATTGAGCCAGTCGGTGCAGAAAGTGAGGTGATATAGACCCTCGTCGTGCGTGCTGTTCTTCATGCGCACATCGCGGCGGTCGAGCTTTGCATAATCAAGAGCGTTATTGAGAGCGGTTTTGACGTTGATTTTGGTTTTCATAGTTTGCATTTCCTTTCATACTTACGGCGCGGCCGGTTTTTTGTCCTGTGGTGTGCTGTGGTTTCTCTTTGTCTCCTGCGCCGTCTTTTATTTTATGGCTAGATGATACACTTAATTTTTAAGCAAACTATGAGAAAAATTATGTAGTTTTTTTAACGTTTCTTGTACTTTTATTGTACGTAGAATCAATTAAAGTTTATAATCAAAAAAACTGCCGTCTGTTGAGACGGCAGTTTTTATCGGTTTATTATTACTTCTTGGGCACAAGCAGCTCTATGCCGCCCATGTAGGGGCGGAGGACTTCGGGGATGGTCACGCTGCCGTCGGCTTGGAGATGGTTTTCCAAAAACGCGATGAGCATGCGCGGGGGTGCGACGACGGTGTTGTTGAGCGTGTGCGGGAGATACATTTTGCCGTCTGCGCCCTTTACGCGCATTTTGAGGCGGCGCGCCTGCGCGTCGCCGAGGTTGGAGCAGGAGCAGACCTCGAAATACTTCTTCTGTCTCGGCGACCACGCCTCGATGTCGCAGCTCTTGACCTTCAAATCGGCCAGGTCGCCGGAGCAGCATTCGAGCTGACGCACGGGAATCTCCAGACTGCGGAAAAGCTCCACGGAGTAGCGCCACATTTTTTCATACCAAGCCATCGAATCCTCCGGCTTGCAGACGACGATCATTTCCTGCTTTTCAAACTGGTGAATGCGGTATACGCCGCGCTCTTCTATGCCGTGCGCGCCCTTTTCCTTGCGGAAGCAGGGAGAGTAGCTGGTGAGCGTCTGCGGCAGAGACGCTTCGGGGATAATTTGGTCAATGAACTTGCCTATCATGGAGTGCTCGCTCGTGCCGATGAGGTAGAGATCCTCGCCCTCTATCTTGTACATCATCGCGTCCATGTCCGTCTGGCTCATCACGCCCTCGACGACGTTGCCGTGAATCATGAATGGGGGAATGCAATAGATAAAGCCCTTGTTGATCATGAA
Organism: uncultured Oscillospiraceae bacterium; assembly: GCA_964644305.1. Lineage (GTDB taxonomy): Bacteria > Bacillota > Clostridia > Oscillospirales > Oscillospiraceae > Limivicinus. The sequence goes on along the minus strand of CAZXVA010000011.1, from coordinate 8,632 downwards.
ATCGCGCGCGTAGGCCAGCACCGCCGAGTGCAGACGCGCCACGTCGCCCATGAGATAATAAAAGCCGTTGCCGGCCACGCGCCCGGCGGAATCCATGTCCACGCCGTTGAGGCTTTCCATAATCTCGGTGTGATACGGGATGTCAAACTCCGGCGCGGTCGGCTCGCCGAAGCGCTCAACCTCGACATTGTGGCTGTCATCCGGCCCGATGGGGACGGACGGGTCGATGATGTTGGGGATATTGAGCATTATCTCGTGAATACGCTTGGCGTACTCCTCCTCCAAGCCCTCAAGCTCGGCAAGGCGCTCGGCGTTCTTTTTCACCTGCTCTTTTATCGCCTCGGCCTCGGCGGCCTTGGACGGGTCCTTCTTCGCCTGACCCATCAGCATGCCGATTTGCTTGGAGAGGGTGTTGCGGCTGGCGCGAAGCTCGCTGGCCTCGGTTATCGCGGCTCTGTTCTTTTCGTCCAGCTCCAAAACCTCGTCCACCAAGGGCAACTTCGCGTCTTGAAACTTTTTCTTTATGTTTTCCTTTACCGCGTCGGGATTTTCCCTGACAAATCTGATATCGAGCATATTCTTTTCTCCTGCTTTTATTATTCTTTTGTGTTTATTTCAGACGCCTGAGCATTTCGATGAGCACTTCCCTGTCGTCGCTGCCGTAATACTCAAGCTCGATTTTGCCGGTCTTTTTCCCGTCGGTCAGCACCACGCGGCGGCCGAGCTTGGCCGTCAGCTCTGTGGACACCTCGCGGGCATAGTCCACGGTGATGCCCTTGGGGGCGGGTTTTTCCTCTGCGGGCTTTGCCGCCTTTGCCGCCTTGGCGGCAAGCTCCTCGGTTTTTCTGACGGAGAGCTGCTTCTCTATGACCTCGTTTGCCGCGGCGAGCTGCTTTTTGCCGTCCGTTATCGAAACCAGCGCGCGGGCATGCCCGGCGGAGAGCTTGCCCTTTTCAACAAGCTCCATCACCTCGCCCGACAGTGACAGCAGACGCATTGAGTTCGTAATCGCCGGGCGTGAGCGCCCCACGCTTTTAGCCGCCTGCTCCTGCGTCATGCCGTAAACGTCAATGAGCGTTTTGTACCCCTTGGCTTCCTCTATCGGGTTCAAATCCTCGCGCTGCAGATTCTCCACCAGCGCAAGCTCCGCCGTGCGCTTATCGTCCGCCTCAATTATGCGAACCGGCACTTCCGTCAGACCGGCCATGCGGCTGGCGCGCCAGCGGCGCTCACCCGCGATGATTTGATAATACCCGGTGTCGAGCTTTCTGACGACTATGGGCTGAATCAGCCCGAACTGCTCAATTGAATCGGCCAGCTCCGCCAGTGCCGCCTCGTCGAAGTATTCACGCGGCTGCTCCTTGCGCGGCTCGACCTTCGCAATGGGCAGTGTGGTCAGCTCGCTTTCCTCCTCGGCGAAAACGTCTTCCCCGAACAGCGCGCCGAGCCCCGTGCCCAGTCCCTTTTTCTCTTTTGCTGCCATCTCGTCCTCCTTACTGCGTTCTCGCGGCAAATTCCTCGGCCAGCTCCATATAGGCGCGCGTGCCCTTGTTGAAGCGGTCGTATGCGATGCCCGGCATGCCGTGGCTGGGCGCCTCGGACAGGCGCACCGAGCGCGGAATCACCGTGTCGTACACCTTGCCCTCAAGATACTTCCTCAGCTCGGACGCCACCTGCGAGGTGAGATTCGCCCGCGCGTCGTACATCGTCAGCACGATGCCCTCAATCTCCAAGCGCTTGTTCAGGCGCTTTTTGGCGAGCTTGATACTCGTGACAAGGTCGGCAATGCCCTCCAGCGCGTAGTACTCGCACTGCATGGGAATGAGCACGCTGTCCGCCGCGACAAGCGCGTTGACGGTCAAAAGCTCCAGAGACGGCGGGCAGTCGATGAATATGTAATCATAATCGGTGTAAAGCGTCATGAGCGCGTTTCGCATGACGTATTCGCGGTTCTCCGCGCCGATGAGCTCGACGGACGAGGCCGCCAGCTCCTTGCTGGACGGAATCACATCGCCGTACTTCGTGTGCACGATGCAGTCCGCCGCGCTTGTGCCGTTTATCAGCATGTCATAGCTGTTCGGGCGCGTGGACTTGGGCACGCCCATGCCGGTGCTGGCGTTGCCCTGCGGGTCACCGTCGACGAGCAGGACGCGCTTGCCCATGGCGTTCAGCGCCGCCGTGAGGTTGACGCAGGTCGTCGTCTTGCCCACGCCGCCCTTTTGATTCGCAACTGCGATTATCTTGGCCATTGTTTTTCTCCAGTTCTTAAATTCACTCTGCCTATTATATCAGCGAGTGCGTCATATTTCAATGCCTATATTAAAATTGCCCGACAAAAATGTTTCACGTGAAACATTTTTGCCCGACGCAGGTGCACGGATATGAATGTTTCACGTGAAACATTGCCGCCTCAGCCGACCAGCATGTCCACGTCCTCGACTGTGAGACCGGGGTGAAGCGCGAGATTGATGCCGTAGCCGATGACCCGCGCGGCGGCGCGGACGAGCGAGTCAATCTCCCGCAGGGTGACAAACATGCCGGCCAGCGCATCCCCGCCGCCGAAAGCGGCGGCGTCGATGACCGTCGGCACGCCGACGGCCACCACCGGCACGCCGAGAGTGTCGCGCGTGAGCGGTGTGCGGTCATTTTTGACGCCCGAACCCGGCGCGATGCCGCAGGACGAAACCTGAATGGTGCGGCCGAGGGTGTCCGTCTCGCCCCCGGCGAGCGCGTCCACCGCGATGATGAAATCCGGCTGCACCTCACGCGTGAGCGCGGCGACCTGCGCCGCGCTCTCCAGGCCCGTCGTGCCGAGGACGCCCGTGCGGCAGAGTGCGACGTCGCCGAGGCTTTCAAAGCCGGGGACGGCGTGGTGCTTCAAGTGCCGCGTGACAATGACGCAGGACGCGGCGAGCGAGCCGAGGGCGTCGGGCGTGATATCGGGGTTGCCGAGTGCGGCGACGAGGCATGAGCTTGCGCCCCGTGGGGCGCAGCGGCGGATGAGCTGCGCAGTGGCGCGTGCGGCGGAATGAAATTCCGCCGCACCGCGCTCGAAGTGCGGCGGCAGGCGCAGGGTGCAGTATTTGCCGCGCGGCTTTGACAGGGCACGCTCGCCGCGCTCGGTGGTGATGTCCACGGTCAGCACGTCGAGCCCGTGCAGGCGTTCTTCATCGGCGAGGACGCCCTGCGCCTCGCCGACAAGCGGCGATGTGAGCGCGCGGGCTTCGCTGGCAAGGTCAGTGCGGACGTTATAGAGCATGATGAGCACCTCGTGGGTTGAAATAGTGTGAATACAAGGATAGTATGCCCAATATATTGTGTAAACTTGCGCGAAAATCGGCGTTTTGGCACAAGAGGAAAAGAGAGAAAAAATATTTCGGATTTTTTTGAAAAAGGCCTTGATTTTCAATATAATATTTGTTATAATCTCTAAACGCGAGTTGTTGAAACTCAATTTTATAGGAGGAGGTGGCGATTGAAGCATGGCCAACATTAAATCTTCTGCCAAGAGGGACGAAAAGTCCAAGGAGCTCAGAGCAAAGAATCGCGCTGAGAAGACCGAGCTCAAGACCATGATTAAAAAGTTTGACGCAGCAGTTGCCGAAGGCAACCGTGACACAGCCGTCAGTGCCTATAAAGTTGCTGTTAAGACAGTTGACCGCGCGACCGGCAAGGGTTTGCTGCACAAGAACAACGCAGCCCACAAAAAGTCCGCGATGGCTCACAAGCTCAACGAGATGGCCTAAGCCGCTCAAGGGCGTTTAATCAGGAACGTACAGGGAGAAGCCTTTGGCTTCTCCCTTTGCGCGTTTTTTGCGCGTTTTTATACTTGACAATTGCCTGCGCTGACTGTACATTTAATAACAGAGCCGACAGGGTTCGGCTCTGTTATTTTTCTGTGATTTTTTATGACGGGAGCGCTACATGAAAAAGAATCTCATGCTGATAGTCAACCCCGCGGCCGGGCGCGGCGGATACAAGCAGGGCTTTAGCGAGGCACTGAAGGTGCTCGACGACGGCGGCATGCGCACGACGCTTTTCTTCACCTCCGGCGCGCGCGAGGCCACGGACTTTGCCCGCGATTACGGCGCGAAGTTCGACGCCGTGGCCTGCATCGGCGGCGACGGGACGCTCAGCGAGGTCATTGCGGGGCTGATGGCGCTGCCGAAGGAAAACCGCCCGCCGCTCGGTTACATACCCATGGGCACGGCAAACGACGTCGCCACCACCCTCTCCCTGCCGAAAAACGACACCGTCGGCGCGGCGCGCCGAATCATCACCGGCACGCCCCACCCCTACGACGTGGGCGGCTTCGGTGCGGACAAGTATTTTGCATATATCGCCGCGTTCGGCGCGTTCACCGAGGTCAGCTATGCCACATCGCAGGACATGAAAAAGCGTCTCGGCCACTTGGCCTATGTGCTGTCCGGCGCGGCGGCGCTTGGGCGAATCGAGACCTACAACACGCGCGTGGAGTATGACGGGGGCGTGTTCGAGGGGCGGCTGGTTTACGGCAGCATGTCAAATTCCACCTCCGTCGCGGGCATAGTGAAGCTGCGCGAGGAGATGGTCGGCCTCGGCGACGGGATGAGCGAGCTTGTGCTCGTGAAAGACCCCGGCAGCCTCGAAAGTCTCGGCGCACTGGCCGCGAGCGTGCTCAGCCAGCGCTTTGACAGCGACAAGCTCATCATCGTGCACACCAAGCGCGCCCGCTTCACCTTTGAAAACGACGTCGCCTGGACGCGCGACGGCGAGGACGGCGGCGCTTATCGCGACATCGAGCTGAAAAACTACGCCGCACCGATTGAGTTTATATTCTGAGCTAATTGAGCTAATATATAATAGTAGGGATTATATTTTAACGAAGAGAACGCAAGTTTCGGTTGAAAATCGGGCGAAGTGTGTATATAATATAGTACTAGCTTTTGATAAAAAGAGGTTAAGCTTATGAAACGTCAAAAAATATCCGGGATATACGCCGACGCGGCAGCGCTCGGCGGGCAGAGCATGACGGTGTGCGGTTGGGTGCGCACCGTGCGCGACATGAAAAACTTCGGCTTCATCGAGCTCAACGACGGCAGCTGCTTCAAATCCGTGCAGGTCGTTTTCGAGCGCGGCGCGATAGATAATTACGACGAGATCGCCCACACCAACGTGGGCGCGGCGCTGATTGTGCACGGCACGCTCGTGCTCACGCCCGACGCCAAGCAGCCCTTTGAGCTCAAGGCCGACAAGATAGAAATCGAGGGCGTGTCCACGCCCGATTACCCCTTGCAGAAAAAACGCCACAGCGTGGAGTTTTTGCGCACGATTCAGCACCTGCGCCCGCGCACCAACCTCTTCTCCGCAACCTTCCGCGTCAGAAGTGTGGCGGCACAGGCCGTGCACGAATTTTTCCAGAGCCGCGGGTTTGTTTACGTCAACACTCCGATAATCACCGGCTCCGACTGCGAGGGCGCGGGCGAGATGTTCCGCGTGACGACGCTCGACCTCAACAACCTCCCCCTCAAAGAAGACGGAACCGTGGACGACAGCAAGGACTTCTTCGGCAAGCCCACGAGCCTGACCGTCTCCGGCCAGCTCAATGCCGAAAACTTTGCCATGGCCTTCGGCGATGTTTACACCTTCGGCCCGACGTTCCGCGCCGAGGTGTCGTACACCCAGCGCCACGCGGCGGAGTTTTGGATGATAGAGCCGGAAATGGCCTTCGCCGACCTCAACGATTATATGGACACCGCCGAGGCGATGGTCAAGTACATCATCAACCGCACGCTTGAACGCTGCCCGCAGGAGATGGAGTTCTTCAACGCGTTTGTGGACAAGGGGCTGCTTGAGAGACTGCACAACGTTGTCAGCAACGACTTCGGCCGCGTCAGCTACACCGAGGCCGTCGACCTCCTCATCAAGAGCGGGGAAAAGTTCGACTACCCCGTCGAGTGGGGCATCGACCTGCAAACCGAGCATGAGCGGTATCTCACCGAAAAGGTGTTCAAAAAGCCCATCTTCGTCACCGATTACCCCAAGGACATCAAGGCCTTTTACATGCGCCAGAATGACGACGGCAAAACCGTCGCCGCGGCGGACTGCCTCGTGCCCGGCGTGGGCGAGATTATCGGCGGCTCTCAGCGTGAAGAGCGCCTCGACGTGCTCACTGCGCGCATGCATGAGCTTGGGCTGAAAGAGGAGGACTACTGGTGGTATCTCGACCTGCGCCGCTACGGCAGCTGCCGCCACGCCGGCTTCGGCCTCGGCTTTGAGCGCATGGTGATGTACCTCACCGGCGTCAGCAACATCCGCGACGTCGAGCTCCACCCGCGCACCACCGGCAACGCCGAGTTCTAATCTAATTGGGAATTAGAGATATCAATAACAATAAACGACTTAGGCTCTCGGAATTATTCCGAGAGCCTAAGTCACTATCAGCCCCAGCGTCAAAATGCCGAGGTTGGCGCGGAATATTGAGTCGAATTGGGTTATGGGCAGCGGGTTGACGCCGCGCCCGGCCTCGACGGTGAAGCCGGGTCGGTCGAGCGCGTCGATGACCCAGTCCTTGAACCCGGCGTACCCGGAAGCGGCGGGCGTGTCCGCCGCCGCGTATCCCGACACCCCGGCAAACGCCTGCACTATCGCCTCCGCCCCCGGCGGGGCATAGCCGTCGTAACGCCAGTATATCACCTCGCCCTGTGTGTGATACGCCAAAACGAGCGCGGGGTCGACCGACAGCGTGTAGTCATACAGCGCGCGGCTCTCCGGCGCGGCGAGCGGCGCCGCGCCGACGTAATCCGCCGGGGCGGGTGAGACTATCCCAAGCGCGGCCTTGTTCGCGCGCGCAGTTTCCCACCCGGCGGGGTACTGGAGATTGAGGTCAATCCCGCGTATGTTCGCCTTCCACCCCGACGGGAACGGAAACTGCGGATAACGCCGCGCGATGGCCTCCGCGGCGGTGTAGTACTCCCCCGCCGTCAGCGCCCCGGTGACAAGGTCAATGCCGTCCGGGTCGACCGCCGGGACGAGAAACAGCGTGGCGTACTCCAAAAGCTCCGCCGCCGAGCGGGAAAAGACATATCCGCCCTCGGCCTTGGCGCGGGCAAGCTGTTCGACAAAGCGCAAGAGCACCGGCGCGGTTATCCACTCGTTGGCGTGGTGCGCGGCGGTGTACAGCACGCGGTTCGACCCCGTGCCGAGCACCATGCTCCACAGCGGCCGACCCATCACGCTTTTGCCGATTTCGCCGGTCACAAGAAACGGATACCGCGCGGCGAGGCCGCGCACGCAGTAGCCGACGAGCGCGGAGGAATAGTCAATCGTCGTCGGCACGACGTCAAAATTGAGCGGCACGGTCACCGCCGCGCCGGGCATGAGCACCGCGTCGGCCAAACCGGGGTTTGCCGTCATCACGGCGGCGACAGTCGCGCCGTGTTGCGCCGCGATGGAGCTGAGCGTATCACCGGGGCGGGCGGTGTGCACCAGAAAGCCCGTGTAATATGGTAGCAGTGCCCGGTGCGTCGCAGGGCCTGCCGCGCCGTCCGGCGCGAGGCCGTGCGCCGATTGAAATCGGCGCAGTGCGCTCTGCGTCGCCGTGCCGAAGATGCCGTCGGTGTCAATCGCGCCGAAACCGGCGCGATTGAGCGCCAGCTGCAAAAGCTGCACCGGCGCGCCCAAACTACCAAGCCGTAAAACCCTCATCTTTCCGCCCATCCTCTACTATTATAATATGCTGCCGATAAACTATATGCGCGCTCGCCCCGGCATATTGCACAAATTTCGCCCCTGATTTTTGGATTGCAAAACGGACAGGTTGCGAGTATAATGTATGCGGGTTTATGTGACCCGCAATCTGACTGCGTGTTCGGCTCTCCATTACCAAGCCGGGCACAGCATTAACAAGGAGGAATACACCAGTCCCCGTGGCTCGGGGTGCGGCAGTGTGGAGACCTGTCGTAGTGCGGCGCATAGTTTATGGCCGCGAGGTCGCGTATGGCGGAGGCCGCGCGATCGGAGCCGGAATGTATGGCAACTGTTCAACTGAAAAACGTCAAGAAGATTTACCCGTTCATCAGCGGTGAGGGTAAGAAGAAAAAGAAAAAGGGCGAAGCCGGTGAAGAGAAGAAGGTCAACCTTCAGATCACCGATCAGGGCGTCGTCGCGGTGCAGGAGTTCAATCTCGACATCGCGGACAAGGAGTTCATCGTCCTCGTCGGCCCGTCCGGCTGCGGCAAGTCCACCACCCTGCGCATGGTCGCCGGCCTTGAGGAGATTTCCGAGGGCGAGCTGTATATCGACGGCAAGCTCATGAACGACGTCGCCCCCAAGGATCGTGACATCGCAATGGTCTTCCAGAACTACGCTCTTTACCCCCACATGACCGTTTATGAAAACATGGCCTTCTCCCTCAAGCTCCGCAAGGAGAAGAAGGACGTCATCGACAAGAAGGTGCGCGAGGCCGCCGAGATTCTCGACATCACCCAGTATCTCGACCGCAAGCCCAAGGCACTTTCCGGCGGCCAGCGTCAGCGTGTCGCCATCGGCCGCGCCATCGTGCGTGACCCCGCCGTGTTCCTCATGGACGAGCCTCTTTCCAACCTCGACGCCAAGCTCCGTAACCAGATGCGCGCCGAGATCATCAAGCTGC